>CANRCU010000012.1 GCA_947629215.1 uncultured Clostridia bacterium | reverse complement strand
CATGTAAACCGTAGGTTTCAGATTTGTCAAAGCCCTTGCAAGAAATTTTAAATTTATAAGCAATGTATTGGCGGACAGCTCGATTATCCGCGCCGCCAATTCTGCGGTTTTTTTGTTTATCTCATCTTGTGTTGATCTCATATTGAAAAAATATACAAAAAACGGCGACGCCGAACAGGCAGCGACGCCGTTTTTATGTTTTGAGTTTTGATTTATCAGATAGCAGTCTTACGTAATGTTTCGTTGATCTCGTCAACCAGATGCGAGATCTCGGAAATAGCATTACCGATAGTCTTAGAGCTTGAATTTGTTGCATCAACATTATCATCAAGCGCGCTGAATGCCTGTATGGTTATCTTCAATATCTGTATAAGCTGAGCAACGGTTTCTTCATCCATTGTATCATTTTCGTTACAGAAAGCAATAATATTATTGAGCAAATCGCGAACCTTGTCGGCTTTTTCTTTTGATGCCGTTGTTGAACCGTCAATAGTTGACATATTATCGGTTATCTTCTGAACATCCGCTTTAAGATCATCGGAAAGACGCAGACAATCCGTAGTGATCTCGGCAAGTCTTTCGTGATGTTCCTGCAACTGGCTGTGACGTGCAACAAGAACGGTCTTTGCGTGAACTATACAGTTATCGGGCGTATTAAGACCGCGATAAATTGCAATCGCCATTTCACGGCAGGACTTGTAACCGCAGGCATGGCAGTTGAAAGTTCTGTCCGCAATGGTGTGCTTGCCCATTTTTTCATAGATAGGATCAAGCTGTCTTTCCGAAGGTACGGGAGTAGGTGTGGTGGGACGATAATTTCTCTGGAAATCCTCCCATCTTAACTCGTCGTCAAATTTCTTGAAGAGTTTGTCCTCGCCCTTACCCAGGAAACCTGTTTTACGTCTTTTCTTTGCTTCTTTTTCGACCTCGCGCATGGTTGCCATAACGTCGAATACGGTCAATGTAGTACCCGAACCGGGACCTACGTTGCAGCCGAACTCGCACGAAAGCACGTCGAATACTTCGGGATGCTTAAATTCGGGCATTTCGGCATACATATCAAGCTCGGGATAAACTTTGTGAACGCCCTCCGAAGTGGTGATGTTTATATCGGGATCATGCAGCCATATGTTGTCGCGCAGTCCGCCCGGACGAGGGTATACGGCACCCACCTGACCTTGCTGGTCGTCAAAGCGGTATTCAAAATCGTCTATTGAATTGCTTGGTATCCTTATATTGTTTCTCTCAAAATATTCGGAGAGCTTTTTGAATGTAACGTTGTAGTTAACAAGACCTGTTTCCATAAATTCGGTCTTTTTTGCTATACACGGCGTAAGAACAGCTATGGGATTTGTTTTTAACAAATAATTTTTAATGTATGTAACGCTGCAGGAGATAGGGCTGTGTATAGGCGAAAGGTTATTCAGCAGTTTGGGCTGATATATCTCTATATATTTAACGATAGCGGCACAGGGCTGTGTTATAACGTTGCCTACACGTCTGTTCTCGATAGCTCTTAAATGCGCCCATGTACAAATATCGGCACCGAACGATACATCATATATTATACAGCCGTTTTTTCTGAACCAGTCAAGTATGCCCTTCCACTGTGTGGGGAATACCGATTTGATAGCGGGTGTGGCAAGAATAATGAGCTTGTCTTTTTTCATTCTTTCAATGGCTTCTTCGGTGTCGTCGATATAATCTCTTGCGCCGTGGTTACAGTTACGTACACATTCGCCGCAGGTTATACATTTATCGGGGTTAACGGTGGTAACAAAACGACCGTCGTCAAGCTGTTTTGTTATATTGGCTTCGGGTGCGGGGCAAGTTCTTACACACGCATTACAGCCAACGCATTTATCTGCATTTACAACAATAATCTCTTTCATTTTTTTAACACTCCTCCATAAATACCGGGATTGTACTTTTATGTATCACACTGTTAAAAGCGGGATAAAATTATTTCTTGTTCATTGATTCGGCTTGTTTCTGAAGAGCAGATAAGTCTATACCGCCTTTTTTCTTATTGCTGCTCATTGATTCGGCTTGTTTCTGAAGTGCAGCCAGATCTATGCCGCCTTTCTTTGCGCCGCCGCCTTTGTTGCCGCCGTCAAGACCCTCTGCCATTTTTTGCAGATTATCGAGAGCGCCGCTTTTCTTTTTCGGCTGCTCCTGCTGAGCGGGTTTGTTGTTTTTCTGAACAGGCTGTTGGAGTTTGGGTTCGGCAGGCAGCTTGGGTGAATAACTCTGAGGCTGTCTGAACTCGGGTACGCCGCCTTCCATAAGTGTGTTTTCCGTACCTTTGAGAAGGTCGATCGTCTTGTCAAGATAGGTCATACCCGTTCTTGCGAACGTATCAAGCACGGCACGGATATTGGCAATCTCCGTATTGAGGATCTTCATATCGTCAAGCATCGTTGCACGGAAGTTGTTTTTGGAAACTTTGAGTATTTCTTCGTTATTCTGTACTTCGGCATTGATCATAGCTTCTTTCTTTTCTGCCTCGTAAACGATCTGAGCCGCTTTGTTGTTAGCCTCTATAACTATATCTTCGGCAAGAGATTTTGCATCGGCTTTGATTTTGTCTGCTTCCATCTGAGCAGCCGATTTAAGGCTGTTTGCCGATTTCTGAGCTTCGATGAATACGGTACTGAGCGTTGTGGCGTCATCACCCGACTGCATAGCGGTGATCTTTGCGTTTGCATCGGCAAGACCGCTGCTTATGGTCGCATTTGATTCCATAAGAGATTTGATCTGAGCGTCTTTTTCGGCAGCCTCTGCTTCATAAGCGCTTATCATAGCCTCGTAAGTTTCGTTCTGAGCCTGAAGTTCGGAAAGCTGTGTTCTTTCCTGTGTGATAGCGGCTTCGTAAGCAGCCTCTATATCGCTGCCCGACTTATATGCGTCAAGCTGCAGTTTAGCTTCTGTGAGCTGATTTTTTAATTCGTTAATACGCAGATTCAGTGATGCAAACTGTTTGATAACATCTTCTTTGTTGTAACCACCGTAAGTAACAGTTTTCATGAACCTTGTGTCAGCCATATTTTATTCCTCCTCGCGTCGCAATGGGATAACAGTCACATTAATATTTATGTATGTACTGTTCTATAATTATAATAATATTTTACACCATTTTATAAAAAAATTCAACAATTATTTCAAACAAAATAAAATTTTTTTATTAAATCTAACAATTTGAATAAAAAATAAACGAAAAAATAAATACAAAATGTGCAATTTTAAAAAAGAAAATAGGTAAAAAACAGTTAGTAATGACAAACATGTCCCTGTTCGGAGATTAAATTTTTAACCGATCGATAAGACCTTCCGGATAAATTTTATTTTTTAAGCGCAGATACAGGTAAATTATGCATAGATAAAATGTGGCATATTTACCAATAGTCTTCGCAGTCGTCTATAAGTTTGCGTACTTCGGGGTTTTCGTACAGACCGAGGTCGAAAAGCTTGTCTGCCTGTCGGTTTGTTATTTTGCCGCTGAAAGAATAGACAAACTGACCGTGCGTTCTTGCCGTACCGTCCCAGGAATCTATTATTTTTATCCAGCCTGCTTTGCCAAGGGCGGTTTCATAGCGTGTTTTGCCGGGGCAGAATTTTGCCGCAAGGGCTTTTGCCGCCTTGTCGTGACCGTAATAATCGCATGAATAGGTATCGCCGTCGGGAGAGATCCAGCCGAGCTGAAAATTTTCGTCGTTTTTGAAGAACATCTTTTCAACGGGCAGAGGATATTCTTTGTCGGATTCGATTATTTCTACAAAAGCATAATCGTCGTCCTTGTCAAAATGATAATAACCGCCTTTGCCGTCCAGCACAACGGGCAGTTTGTCCTCGGTTATTATGTTTTCAAACGAAGAACCCTGCAGGGATTCAAGCGTATCGCAGTATTCGTAATAATAATAGCCTGTATTGCCTTTATAAATTGCGTATTTTTTCATTGGATCACCTGTTTTGCAATATATTTTTGCCTAATTTATATGTACGGGATTATCATTGGATATACCTTGCCGTTATCTATTTTGAGTATGCCGTAACTTGGTTTTGAACCGCCCCTCGGTTCGGAAAGACTGCCGGGGTTCATGATAACAACGTTTTGTTTGACCTGAACATAAGGCATATGTGTGTGTCCGAAAAGACAGACATCGGCGCCGAGCGCGACAGCCTGCTGCGAAACTATGTCGGCATTGTATTTTACATTATAATAATGCCCGTGCGTGATAAATACCTTTGTGTTCTCAAACGTAAGGACACTTTCGTGTGGGGCGGTGCTGCCGTAATCGCAATTGCCTGCAACGGCATAAACGGGCAATCTGTAATTTTTTTTGATAAAGTCAATATCCTCCGCATTGTCGCCAAGATGGATGACGGCATCTATCCTTTTTGAGAAATCATGCACCAGCTCGATCGCTCTGCCTAAATTGCGGTGGGTGTCGCTTAAAACCAAAATTCTCATTGTATCACCAATTTTCTCTCTCCAAATTTTATTGGCGTAAAGTCCACATATTTATATTTTAATTTTATTATAAAATGCGCTTTATGTCAAGTAAAGAAAATTTGTGCGGCAAATAAAAAACTGCCGCAGGACAGCAGAGGTTTTTTGCTGTTTGCGGCAGGTACTGTATTATGACGGCAAAATTGTTTTATTTGCCGAGATCAAATTGATTTGTGCTGTTTAAAAGCGGTGTTTCGCTGTGGTTGATATGGTCGGTATCGGTGTTGACCGTACCCAAAACATCCGGCTCACCGCCGTTATAAGAAACTATGCCCGTTGCGGTATATGCATATTCGTCGGGTTTATCGCTGTATAAACGGAAGTTTGCTGCCTTGTTGTCATGGCATTTTACGTTTTCCATTATAAGTGTGGGGTTGGAGTTTGTCGTAACACCGTTGTGCAGGTTACCGTAAGCCTCACAGTTTATAAGTTTGTGAGCAACGGCAACATTTTCGCCGCCCAGTTTGAAACCGTTATTGCCGCCCATGTCATAGCTTGTTTCGCTGCCGTCCTCGTTAAGGTGTATACCGTTTTTGTAAGATACGCAGTTTTCAAGCGTTACAGCGCCGATAGCGCCCGTACTTATCTTTGTGTAGAGATCCCAGCCGTCGTCCACATTGTGGTGCGAAGAACAGCCGCGGAAAATATTGCCTGTGCCGACCGTGAGTTTTGCGCCGAAACCGTCCGCATTTATACCCGAGGGATCACAGTTGTTGTAGGATTCGCAATTGAGTATAAGGTTGTCCGACGGCCATGTACTCTTATCGTCGTTGCCGTCCGTGCGGCTTATCTGCAAGCCCATATCACGGTTGTCATGGAATTTGCAGTTTTCTATTATATTGTGGCTGCCGCCAAGATGTACGCATTTAAGGTTAGGACCGCAGTTCGTAAATTCAAGACCGTCAATATGCCAATAATCGCCGGAGATAACAGCGCCTGCATATTCGCTCCGGTAGTCCAGAACGACTTTGCCGTCGGCTTTAAGCGTCTTGTAAGCCGAGCTTGTTCCGCTGTTGCCCTTTGTTATCTCAAGCGGCTTTGTGCGGTAGTATGTTCCCTCAGCCATAACTATGGTCTGACCTGCACCAAGCAGTCCTGCCGCACTGTCAAGATCAAGAGGCGAATCCTCGGTCCCGCTGCCGTCAAAGCTGCCTCCCGGCGATACATAAAGGGTGGAAAGGCTCTTGTCAAGCGTTTTCTGATAAACGATATGCCTTATGACTATGGGGTCATAGCTTGTCAGCTTTTCGGTATCGTCGGGTGTGAAAACAACGGTGAAACGGTTTTCGCTATCCGCTTTTAACGTTGTGTTAAGCTCTGTTGTTCCTTTTACATCTATATCTTTTGCAATAACGGTATCGTTTAACATAACGGTCGCTCTGCCGTTTGCGCCCGACGGAGAAAGCGCAAGCGCATAATTCGTGTCCGTGCTGTAATTGCCGGAATCTACGCTTATTTCGGCAGTCTTGCTTTCGTCGGTCTGCGCCGTTATCGTCTGACTGAATTGTTTGCTGCCCGTATAAAATTCAACGTTCTCAACATCTATATCAGCCCAGCGCGCTGTAAAAAAGCCTATATATGCCTGTTTTGACTGAGTATTGAGGAAAGATTCGTCATAATAGAATTCGTCTTTGCTCTCGCCTGTCTGATAATCAAGGCATTTTACATAAAGACCGCCGTTTACGCGCTGCATGGTCAGATTATATCTGTTGCCTTCTGCGGGGAAGGTTTCGGAAAGAGCGTCGGGTCCTATGCGTGTGCCGCCGCCGTCGGGAGCCTCGACACCCTCGCGGACAAGCAGATTTATACGGTTGAGCTTTGTTTTCTTTTCATATTGAGGGTCGCTTGCATCGCTTGGCCAGCCTGTGCCGCTGTATCCGCCGAACAAAGCCATATTGGATGCAAATACCTTACTGCCCTCTTCGGGTACGGCAACTCCGTTTTCGTCTTTTTGCGCAAGCTCCGGGTCGGTCGTCTGACCGCCGTCAGCCGCAATAAGAGGTATTACGTCACGCACCATAATGCCGAATGCCTCCTGACCGTTGCGCTTTTCGTCGGAGTTGTCATGTTCAAGATATTTATTTACCGTAATATCGGCAGAGATAAAGAAATCCTCATCGGGGTCTGTCTGCGTGTAATAATAACTTATACCGTCGTGGTCGTTGGTTATTTTGCCCGAACCGTCCCAGGAACGAACATTTATTTTACCTTCGACAGTGCCGTAATTTTCGGCGGTAACGCCCGTGGAACCGCTTTCCTGCTTGTCATAACCCGATGACTGCCCGAAAACGGTCTTGCGCCAGTAATGAGTTTTTTCTTCACCGACGCTGACTTTTATAGAAACGGGTGAAAGCGTGGTGTCCGTCGGTATGACCGAAACCGAGTATTCGCCGGGAACGCTTGTATCCACCGCGGAAGTATCTACCGTATAAGCCTCTGTTTTTTCGCTGTCGCCGTTGTCGTAGAGAATTTCGGCTGTCAGGTCGGTATCCGGCTCGTCGCCGATGTTGTAGACCGTACGCGGATATTTTACTATATTCAGTTTTTGAGGTGTACGTTCTATTACATTTATATCATACGAGGCGCTTGCGCCGCCGCATACGGGCGTAACGGTCACTTTGCCGCTGCCGACGGTGTTTAAGTCCGCACCGGTAACGGTAAATTCGTTATTTTCAAGTCTTTCGCTTGTGCCGTCGGAGTATTTTGCAATAACTTTTATGCCGGATATGTCAAGCTTGTCGCCCTTGTAATATTTTGTTTTTACGGGCGGGGTCAATTCAAGCGCGGCAACGGTCTTAGGAGATACCGACAGCCTGAAATGCGCGGAAGCATTGCCGCCGTTTATGCCTGTTTCGTTCTTTCGGGTAATGTTGGCGGTGCTTGTGCCTGCGGTCGTAAGAATATCGCCGTTTTCAAGTTTTTTGCCGTTAAGTTCGATAGTATATTGATCTTCGTCAAGTACGGCGGTGCTGCCGTCGCTGTAAGTGGCTGTTACTTCAAGCCCCCGAGAAATAAAAGGCGAATTTACGGCATAACTTGTCTTTACGGGCGAATATGTAAGCTCTAACTTTTGCACGGTAAGCGCTTTTACATTAACATCAAGAGTTGTTTTTGCAGCGCCTGCGCTTATCACAACTTTTTGTTTGCCGACGTGATCCGGGCGGTAGCCCTTTACGGAAAGCTCTTGTGTTTCTTCGGAAGAACCGTCGCTGTATTCCACAACGGCTGTTATGGGTTTTATTTCTTCGCCGTAGAAATATTCGGTCTGAGCGTCTTTTACGGTAACGCCGACAGCGTGCCTTTTGGCTATATCAAGTTTGACATTGCTGAATGTTGCTTTTGCGTTTCTTGCAATGTAAAGGCAGGGATAAATATCTTCTTCAAAGCTGTAAACTTCGCTTGACCAGCTTTTTTCACCGCAGGTAAATGTGTAAATATTGCCCGATTTGGTTATGGACAGATCAAAACTGCCAATATCCGTACCCTCGGCCGAAAAACTGTCCGAAAGCGTATCTCCGATGAGCTTTGCGGAGCTGTTGTCCCTTATCATGGGGCAGATGGCGGGGTCTGATTTTTTGTCCGCCGCATATGCGCCAAGGAAGAGAGAATCGGTATAAGCAATATCGTCGGTTTTGTTGAATAAGTCGTCAAGCACGGCTATGCCGACAGAACCCTGCTGGGGATTGCTGCTTTCTTCCATGACGTTGTATTCGTCGATGGAAACAGTTGCGGAAAAAGTGAAATCTTCATCACCCGAAATTTTTTGGGCGCAATAGATTATGCTGTCCTCGCCGTCGGTGAATTTACCGTTGTTGACTTTGTTGTTGGAAAGCACAAAACTGCTTCCGTTTTCGCTTATCGAATAATCGGTGCTGCCCTCTTTGCCTGTCCAGCCTTTGAGCCATGCGCTGTCTGCCGCAAAGGTCGGCATGGCTTGTGAAATTGCCATAAGGAGAGCAAGCGTTATACATTTTTTCTTCATATAAAGAACCTCCTGCTTTATCTAAGTACAAATATATATTTAATTATAGCATTTATCAAATCTTTTTGCAATATGAACAGCAGATTAAAATCAGGTTAAAAACAGGAAATTACATATAGGGCGCAAATAAACAAGTTGAAATTTATTGTATTTTGTGTTATAATATGTAATCATAAAAAAGAAAAGGGTATGAAAAATGACACGCACATCGCAATATGATATGATGACAAAAACAGATATGCTGCCGCTTATAGTCAGGCTTTCGATACCGACTATAATAAGTATGCTCGTTACAAACATATATAATCTTGCCGATACCGCTTTTGTGGGCAGGCTTGGCAACAGCCAGAGCGGGGCGGTCGGTATAGTGTTCGGGTATATGTCGATAATACAGGCGGTCGGTTTTATGTTCGGGCAAGGTTCGGGCAGCATTATTTCGCGAAAACTTGGGCAAAAGGACGCATTCAGCGCTTCGGAAACGGCATCTACGGGCTTTTTCTGCGCCTTTGTATTCGGTATTGTGGCGGCGGTGCTGTCGTTTGTTTTTTTGGATAAGCTTGTTATGGGGCTTGGCAGTACTGTTACCATAAAACCGTATGCCAAAACTTACATATCGTTCATACTTGTGGCTGCGCCGTTTATGACATCGAGTTTTTTGCTTAACAATATACTGCGCTACGAGGGTAAAGCGGCTCTTGGTATGATAGGTCTGCTTGCGGGTGCATTGCTGAATATTGCGGGCGACCCGATATTTATGTTTGCAATGCATATGGGTATTGCCGGCGCCGGCCTTTCGACAATGTTAAGCCAGATAATAAGTTTTTGCATATTGCTTTCAATGTTTCTGCGCGGAAAGACCGTGAGCAGGCTTTCATGGCAGATAATAATATTAAAGCCGAGTTATGTGCTTAATATAATGGCAACGGGTCTGCCGAGCCTTTTAAGACAGGGTCTGACAAGCTATGCTACCGTTATGCTCAATACATATTCAAAAGCATACGGCGATGAGGCTGTTGCCGCAATGAGCATAGTTTCAAGAATAGTATTTTTTGTATTTTCGGTCGCAATAGGCATAGGGCAGGGCTTTCAGCCTGTTTCGGGCTTTAATTACGGCGCGGGCAAATTTAAACGTGTGCGTCAGGCTTACAAAATAACTTTTGTGCTTTCCGAAACACTTATGGCATTTTTCGTTTTTGCCGTTGTGATTATGTCAGACAGTCTTATAGGCGTTTTCAGGAACGATCCTACTGTTATAGAGATAGGCACAAGGGCGCTGAAACTGCAAATGTATGCTGTGCTTTTTCTGCCACCGTGTATGGTGACAGAAATGCTTTTTCAAAGCACGGGTCACAAGGTCGGCGCTTCGGTGCTTTCGGCGCTCAGGAGCGGTCTGTTCTTTATACCTGCGCTTGTTATACTTGCAAATCTCAGGGGTCTTAGCGGTATACAGGAGGCTCAGCCTCTGGCGTATGTGCTTGGTTTCTTCCCTGCGATAATGTTTGCGGCATGGTTTTTTAATAAAATGCCTAAAAAGGATACATAAAATAAAGACGGCTGTATTTTGGGCTGTCACAAACAGCGTATAGGCTTTTGTGACAGCCTTTTTTTGTTGCTGGCGAACAGGATGTTTGCATTTAAGCTAAAAATTACAACAAAAATACAATAAAAGGCAAGTTAGAATAAAATAACTTTCATAAAATAAGCATATAAAAGAAAAATATATGTACAAAAGCGATAATATAAAAATATTTTGAAGAAAATAATAAAAATACTTGCATTTTGGTTTAACTTGTAGTAAAATAAAATTACAGCGCCGTATAACGTTTGAGCGGTCGGGTATATCCCGATGCATAGTACGATCGGCTGCGGCGTAAACGGAGTATATATATAAGCATAGAAAGGAATGATATTGTGAGTCAGAACGGTCTACCGCAAAAACAGGGCTTGTACGATCCCAAATTTGAACACGATAACTGTGGTATAGGTTTTATAGTCAACATAAAGGGCAAAAAGTCACACGACATCATTATCGACGCAATACAGATATTAAAAAATCTTGCGCACAGAGGCGGTGTCGGCAGCGAACCCGATACAGGCGACGGCGCAGGCATACTTATACAGATACCTCATACCTTTATGAAAAAGGTGTGTCTGAACGAGGGTATATCTCTGCCCGACGAAGGCGATTACGGCGTTGGTATGCTGTTTTTGTCACCCGATATTGAAACGCGTACACAAAGCCTTGAAAAACTTCGTACCATTATAACCGAAGAAGGAATGGAATATCTCGGCATACGCGAAGTTCCAACTTATGCTAACTGTATAGGCAAAACGGCAAGAGAGGCAATGCCGCATATAATGCAGGTGTTTATAAAACGCCCCGAAGATGCGGAAAGAGGCATTCCGTTTGAAAGACGTCTGTTTGTTGTTTTAAAACGCGCAGAGCGTGATATAAGAAACGCCGAAAGCGACAAAGACAGCTATTTCTATTTTACATCGCTTTCGTCAAGAACTATTGTTTATAAAGGTATGCTTACCCCCGACCAGGTGCCTTGTTTTTATCTCGATCTTATGGATCTGGATATGCAGACGGCTATTGCGCTTGTACACAGCCGATTTTCCACAAACACCTTCCCAAGCTGGGAAAGAGCGCACCCCAATCGTTATCTTATACACAACGGAGAGATCAACACAATACGCGGAAATGTCAACTGGACACATGCGCGTGAAAAAATATTTGAAACAGATATTTTCGGCGATGACATCAAAAAAATATATCCCGTTATAAATGAGGACGGTTCGGATTCGGCTATGCTTGATAACTATATTCATATGCTGAACCTGTCGGGTTTCAGTCTGCCTCAGGCAATAATGATGACCATACCCGAACCTTGGGAAAACGACAAGAGCATGGACAGCGCAAAGCGCGCTTTCTATGAATATAATTCAACAACGGGCGAACCGTGGGACGGTCCCGCTGCTATAGGTTTTACGGACGGCGAGCTTATAGGCGCAACACTTGACCGCAACGGTTTAAGACCTGCGCGTTATTATGTAACAAATAATGATATGGTCATATTGTCGTCGGAAGTAGGCGTTGTGAATATCAGCCCCGAAACAGTTGTCGAGAAGAAACGCCTTGAACCAGGCAAAATGCTGCTTATAGATACAAAGGCAGGCAAGATAATCTCCGATGATGAGATAAAAGCCGCCGTTGCGGCTCAGCATCCCTATGAAGAGTGGGTAAAGGAAAATATGCTTTGCATAGACGGTATAAAGTCGGGCAAAAAAGGTACTCTTTGGGCAGACCTTGCAGGGGATATGAAAAAAGAAATGGCAAAGCACCCATACGGCGAGCTTATGACAAACAGACTGCTTGAAATAGAGAATCTGTTTGTGAATAAGGAAAACGACTTTAATTCGGCTTTGCCGCTTATAACAAGACAAAAGGCTTTCGGCTATACTTGGGAAGATATAGACATGACGCTTAAAGGCATAGTTGAATCGGGCGAAGATCCTATCTCCGCAATGGGTACGGATACGCCGCTTGCCTGTCTGTCGGATAAACCGCAGCTGCTGTACAATTACTTCAAACAGCTGTTTGCTCAGGTAACAAATCCTCCTATCGACGCCATAAGGGAACAGGTCGTTACAAGTACACGCGTATATCTTGGCGGTGAAAGAAATTTGCTTGAACCTAAGGGCAGAAACTGCAAGAGAATATATTCGGATACGCCCATACTTACAAATGCCAGACTTGAGGCGTTGAAGACCATTGACGAAAAAGATTTCAAGTCGGTAACTATATCTATGCTCTATAATCCCGATGAAAAAACGGGGCTTGCAAAGGCGCTTGACAATTTGTTTGAGGCTGTCGATATTGCAATAGACAATAAATATAATATAATCGTGCTTTCGGATAAGGGCGTTGACGAGCATAAATGCGCTATACCCGCTTTGCTTGCGGGCGCGGGTCTGCATCATCATCTTATAAGAAAAGGTACAAGAATGCGCGTGAGTATCGTGCTTGAAACGGGCGAACCGCGAGAGGTACACCATTTTGCCGTTTTGCTTGGCTACGGTGTAAATGCTGTCAACCCGTATCTTGCATATGAAACGCTTGAGGATATGGCAGTTAACGGCTATATCACCAAAACGCCAGAAGAGGCTGTTTCGACATATATACATGCCGTTACGCACGGTATTGTGAAGATAATGAGCAAAATGGGTATCTCCACTATACAGAGTTATCAGGGCGCGCAGATATTCGAGGCTTTGGGTGTGAGCCAATCAATAGTTGATAAGTATTTTACCGGCACCGTTACAAGAATAGGCGGCGTAAATCTTAAACATATAGATAAAGAAGCCCAGATGAGGCATGAAAAAGCTTTTGATCCGCTGCTTAAAAACGATGTTCTTGAGCCGGGCGGAGATTATAAATGGAAGAGGGGCGGGGAGTATCATATGTATAATCCCAAGTCTATCTATCTTCTGCAAAAGGCGTGCCGAGAGGGCAATTACAAGCTGTTTAAAGAGTTTGCCGCAATGATGAACGATACAAACGAGCAGCTTTGCACAATAAGAGGTCTTTTGGATATAAGGACCGTTGACAAACCTATAAATATAGACGAAGTCGAAAGTGTCGATTCAATTGTGAAACGCTTTAAAACAGGCGCTATGAGTTACGGCTCTATTTCAAAAGAGGCTCACGAGTGTATGGCTATCGCTATGAACCGTTTAGGCGGAAAGTCCAACAGCGGCGAGGGCGGTGAAGAGGCAGAGCGCTTTGTACCCGATGAAAACGGCGACTGGAGAAGGTCTGCCATAAAACAGGTGGCGTCGGGTCGTTTCGGTGTAACTATACATTATTTGCAAAATGCTATCGAGATACAGATAAAAATGGCTCAGGGCGCTAAACCCGGCGAGGGCGGTCATTTGCCCGGAAAAAAAGTATATCCATGGATAGCTAAAGCAAGAAATTCAACGCCGGGCGTCGGTCTTATTTCTCCGCCTCCGCACCATGATATATATTCGATCGAGGATCTTGCTCAGCTTATCCACGACCTTAAAAATGCTAACAGAAATGCAAGGATAAGCGTGAAACTTGTTTCCGAAGCGGGTGTGGGTACTATTGCCGTAGGCGTTGCAAAGGGACGCGCGGACGTTATTCTGGTCAGCGGATATGACGGCGGTACGGGCGCTGCCCCGCGTACAAGCGTAAGACACGCAGGTCTGCCTTGGGAGTTGGGCGTTGCCGAAACTCATCAGGCACTGCTTATGAATAACCTCAGAAACCGTGTTGTTATAGAAACGGACGGTAAACACCGGTCGTGATGTGGCTGTTGCTTGTCTGCTTGGCGCAGAAGAGTTTGGTTTTGCAACCGGTCCGCTTATTACAATGGGCTGTGTGATGATGAGAGTTTGCAACCTTGATACCTGCCCCGTCGGTGTTGCTACGCAAAATCCGGAACTACGCGCACGTTTCAAGGGCAAACCCGAATATGTTGAGAACTTTATGCGTTTTATTGCGCAAGATTTGCGTGAATGGATGGCAAAAATCGGCGTAAAGACTATAAATGAAATGGTCGGTCATGTGGAAAAACTTGTTCCCAAGCATCTGCATCATTGGAAGGCAAAGGAAGTAGACCTGACAAATATGCTCTATCAGCCTAAAATATGCTCTAACGATTCCGAAAGATATTTCAATACTCCGCAAGATCACGAGCTGGAGAAATGTATAGATGTAAATGCGCTTGTAAGGCTTTGCCAGCCTGCAATAAACAACGGAAAGAAAATATCGGCGTCACTTGCGATAACAAATATAAACCGTGTCTGCGGTACCATACTTTCTTCGGAGATAACAAAGAAATACGGAGCAGAAGGACTGCCGGAGGACACTATAAACCTTGACTTTTCGGGTTCTGCCGGTCAGAGTTTCGGAGCGTTCCAGACGCATGGCGTAACTATGAGGCTTGAGGGCGATTCAAACGACTATATCGGCAAGGGTCTTTCGGGCGGCAAAATTATTGTTGTTCCGCCTAAGAAAGCCAAATTTGAGGCAGATAAAAATGTTATAATCGGTAATGTTGCATTTTACGGCGCTGTCAGCGGCGAAGCATATATCAACGGTATGGCGGGCGAGCGTTTCTGCGTAAGAAACAGCGGTATAACCGCCGTGGTCGAAGGTATAGGTCAGCACGGCTGTGAATATATGACAGGCGGCTGTGTTGCAATATTGGGCGAGATAGGCAGAAACTTTGCCGCAGGTATGTCGGGCGGTGTTGCCTATGTTTACAATAAAGACAATACTCTTGACGCCAAGTGCAACAAGTCACTTGTGCTGATAGAAAAAGTCGAGGACAGCGAAGATGTGGCTCAGCTTAAAGAAATGCTTGAAAAGCATTATAAATATACGGGTTCTAAAACTGCAAAGGCTATCCTTGCGGATTGGGAAAACGAAGTGAAGAATTTTGCAAAGGTCATTCCTTCGGCGTATAAAGAAATGATAACCGAAATAAAACGCTGCAAGGCGCAGGGTCTTTCCGATGAAGATGCCATAATGGACGCCTTTATCGAAGTCAGCAAGACAACGATAATCAAAAAGACAGAAAGGAGTGCTGTAAATGGGTAAGCCTACAGGTTTTTTGGAATATGAACGTCAGCTTCCGCAGGACAGACCTGCCGATGAGCGAATGAAGGACTGGGCGGAATTTCATACACATTATGATATAGAGCATCTTAGAAAACAGGGCGCAAGATGCATGAACTGCGGTGTACCTTTCTGTCATACGGGCGATCCCACGGTCGGAGGCTGCCCGTTGGGAAATCTTATCCCCGAATGGAACGACCTTGTTTATCACGGCAAAATAGAGGAGGCTTATAAACGCCTTACCAAAACAAGCAATTTTCCCGAGTTTACGGGCAGGGTATGTCCTGCGCTTTGCGAGGGCAGCTGTACCGCAGGTATGAACGGTGACCCCGTAACGGTAAAGAATATAGAGGTGCATATTATAGACACCATGTTTGAGCAGGGAAAAGTACAGCCAAGAATACCGCAAAAATCTACGGAAAAAAGAGTTGCGGTTATAGGTTCGGGACCGTCGGGGCTTGCCTGCGCAGATATTCTTAATCAATGCGGACACAAAGTAACGGTTTTTGAGCGTTCGGATAGGGTAGGCGGTCTGCTTATGTACGGTATACCGAATATGAAACTGGATAAAAAAATAGTTCAGCGCCGTGTGGATATTCTGCAAAAAGAAGGTATAACATTCCTTACCGATACCGAAGTAGGTAAAAATTATTCGGCTGCAAAGGTAGTGAATGAGTTTGATGCTTTGCTGCGGCGCAACTCATCCGAGGGATTTGCAGGCGGAAGGAAGAAACGATGTTAAAGGCATACATTTTGCTGTGGATTTTCTCAAAGCGAATACAAAAAGCCTGTTAGATTCAGAGCTGGCCGATAAAAAATATATATCTGCCGAGGGTAAAGATGTTATTATTGTCGGCGGCGGCGATACCGGTACAGACTGCGTAGGTACTGCTATACGTCATGGCTGCAAGAGCGTTACTCAGATAGAGATAATGCCCGAGCTGCCCGAATGCAGAACGGCTGCAAACCATTGGCCGCAGTGGCCGAGAGTAAAAAAAGTGGATTACGGTCAGGAAGAATCGGAAAAACTTTTTGGCAGAGATCCGCGTGAGTATCTTACAACGGTAACAAAAGTCGTCGGCGATGATGCAGGCAATATAAAAGAAGTCCACACCGTTAAAGTGGAATGGGAAAATAATAACGGCAGAATGACACCAAAACCTGTTAAGGGTACCGAAAAAGTATGGCCGTGTCAGCTGATGCTGCTTGCAATGGGCTTTACAGGTCCGGAGGAAACGCTTATAAAACAGCTTTCGCTTAAAACCGATGCAAGAAGCAATATCAAAGCCGAATACGGCAAGTTCGATACCAACTTAAAGGGCGTGTTTGCCGCAGGAGATGCAAGACGCGGACAAAGCCTTGTTGTATGGGCTATTCACGAGGGAAGAGAGGCAGCAAAAGCTGTTGATAAATATCTGAACAGCAAATAATAAGGCAGATAAGATTTGATTAAACAGAGAACTCCACCAATTCCAAAGTTGGTGGAGTTTTTTGTGTCGAAAAAGGTATTGAAGTGACTTTTCTACTTTCGCGCGCTCGGCAATCGCACAGACAAAGCACCGAACAAAAACTGATATTGAAGACCATTCTGATTCCGAAAACAGAATAATTTTTAAAAAATTAGGAACATCATTTTTTCAATTCATTTACAAGGAAAGATGGATTATATTGCTTTCTGTATGTCTTGATCATAGTTTTAATGATCGGTAATGGTTTTGTTTCATCAGCTAATAATAATGGAATATTATGAGATACGTCACACAGCAAATTAAATCGCTGCACATCAGGATAAACAGCAAGCAATTCTTCAAATACAGCCGATAAAATGAAATAATAATATTCGTTTTTTATTATGCGTACGTTGGCAGTATATCTGTTATTCACCAATACCCAAGACAGGTATTCATCCTGTTCGTGAAAATAAGGGCTAACCAATTTTCTTATTTGATTATCATTGATTTCATTAATGATAGGAGAATTGAAGTAATCAACGATTTGTCTAATCGGAACCAAGTAGTCAGGAAATCTTGCAGGATCATATCTGAAATAAATAAGCAATGCATGTAAATCATAAAAGTCATAATTTATAAGAAACATACAACAATCCCCTTTTTATGCAGATTTTAATTCGGTTTGGAAAATCAAATAATTTCTATAATACATTCTACAGCATTTTACTGAAAAATCAATAAAAATTTTATAAAACTGCCGCCCGGACTGCGCAATAACCGAGCCATACCGGTTTAGAATACGGATAGTGATGATACAGAGTGCATTACGCGAGCGTGAGCGAAAAAGAAATCAGTTGCACAGTTCCAAATTCGCTGACATAGCATCAAATAGGAGGGAGAATTATTTAATTCTCCCTCCTGATTGATTTATATTAGCTTAAAGATTTGATAGCATTGTCAAAGTTAATGTTATCGGGGATCTTGTTTGAGTTAACAGCAGATACTATGCTGTCGCGAACAGAATAGAAGCTGTTTGTTGCGTTTGAAACATTACCGGGTCGTTTAAGAGATTGATTCTGTTTTGACTGATCGCTCTTCTTTGCGCCCCAGCTCCAGTTGTTTGTCCATGTAGCAAATGTATAAGGCAGCTGGTAGTTAATGTTATTGTTGAAGGATGCGCAGTTTGAAATATAACCTGTGCAGCCCTCGCTGTTGTTATTGTCAAAGCCTTTTGACTTGTGGTCGAATGCAGCGCAGTAGTTTGCTGTTCTCTTAACGCTTGTGCTCTTTTCGGTCGTCTTTGAACCAAACTTGAAGCCGTTGCCGTTCATTTCGCCCTGAGCTGTTGAATACCAGCTTGAAGCGCTCTTACCGGCGATCTTGCCGTTGGAGTAGCTGAACTTCTTGTTCTTGTAGTTGTTTTCAAAGCTTGAATCCGAAGCGATAAGCTGCTGAACGGTCCACATATTCTTGTCAAGTGACTTGCCGTTGTTGTAATCATATTTGCCTGTGAATACATCGGGGTTACCGTTGTTCCAGCAAGCAGAGTGGTTGTAAGTAACGGTTGCGGACTTGTCGCCCTGCTTGTCATAGGAATCCCAGCCGTCGTCGCTGTTGTCCCAAGCGAAGCAGTAGTTGAATACCGTATTGGAAGCACCTAACTTAGGAGCAAAACCGTCTGCATTTGCGCCGTAGGTATTTACATCACAGTTTCTGTAAGAGTAGCAATAGTTAAGTGTATTGCTGTCTGCATTATCGGAAAGCTGTATACCGGAGTCGTTATTGTAACGTGTGATAACATGGTCGATAGTGTTCTTTGCACCCGATACCCAGATACCGTTGTCGCCTGCGTTTTCAATGATAACGTTCTTGATATACTGGTTTGAACCGCTTATGGTGATACCTCTTGCAGTAGAACCTTTATCCCTTGCCTTTTTGAAGTTGATGCGAGGATATGTGCCGTCCGACTGCTTAACACCAACGATACCGCCCGATTTGCTGCCCGAGAGCTTGATCGTGGAGGTCGAGCTGACAGAAATTTCGGGTGTGTTGATATAAACCGTACCGCCGCTGCTGTTAACTTTCTTTATAGCTGCAAGCAACTCGGATTCGTTATTGCTTGTTATTGTAGCAACACCGCCTGCTACAACAGAACCGCTGCTTGAAGAACCACTGTTTGTAGAGCCGCTGTTTGTGGAGCCACTGTTTGTGGAACCACTGTTTGTAGAACCCGTATTCGTGGAACCGCTGTTTGAAGAACCGCCGTTGCTCGTGGATTCAAATCTGAACTGCTGGCAAGCAAGACCGTTATATGTCCAAAGGTTGATGTTGCCGCCGTTTGAAGTTGA
>CANRCU010000011.1 GCA_947629215.1 uncultured Clostridia bacterium | reverse complement strand
TCGGCATTGCCGCCTATTTTAAAGGTCGTATGCCTGCTCATCGGTTCGTCAAGTTTTACAGGCATTTTTTTGCTTAATTCTTCCGCCAAAAATTGCATATATGACCTCCGGTCCCGAATTTATTTCTTTCCCAGCATAGCCGCGCCGACAACGCCCGCATCGTTGCCAAGGCTTGCCACAACTATTTTTGTTTTCAGCTTTCCGCCGTAAACACGGGTATTCAAAATTTCTATTATAGGTTCTATCAGCTTGTCGCCCCTTGCGCAGATACCGCCGCCTATAACGATTGCTTCGGGCTGGAAAATATTTACAAGGTTGACAAGACCTATCGCAACATATATCTGATAATTATGTATTATTTCTTCCGCAACTTCGTCGCCGTCGTCGGCAGCGTCAAACACGGTTTTTGCATCTATAAGGCGTATATCGCCGTCCACCATCTGGAAAATTTTGCTTGTGGGATATTTTGCCGCAGCTATCCTGCCTTCACGCCTTAAAGCAGAAGCGGACGCATAAGCCTCCCAGCATCCTTTTCTGCCGCAGGTACACATTTCACCGTCGGCAACTATGACCATATGACCCGCTTCACCGCCGCCGCCGAAAGCGCCGTCAAAGACTTTTCCGTTGAGTATTATGCCCGCGCCGACGCCCGTACCGAGAGTTACATAAATGACATTTTTATCACCGTAAGCCGCACCGCAGGTATTTTCGCCTATTGCCGCGCAGTTTGCGTCATTTTCTATATAAACGGGCAGTTTGATGCGTTTTTTCATTTCTTTTACGACATTGACGCCGTCAAAATTAAGGTTGTTTGCATAGACGAGTACGCCTTTTTTCTTATCCAAAAGGCCTGGCAGACCGATGCCTATGCTTGTTATATCCTTTAATTCAAGCTTGTTTTCCTCTATGAGCCTGCCGCACATTTCAGCCATATCGTCAAGTATATCGGCTGAATCGCGTCCGTTCATTGTGGGAGTTGTTTTTTTGGCGATAAGTTTGCCTTTTTCGTCCACAAGGCCTGCCGTTATGTTCGTTCCCCCTAAATCAACACCTAAATAATACATTTTGCATATCTCCTCTTATTTCTTTTGCACAGAATTTTTCATTATTGCGTCCGTAAGAGCCTGAGCGGCATTGTAGCCCATTTTTTTCTGACGGCAGTTCACCGCCGCAGACTCGCATATCATAGCCAGCTGACGACCGGGACGCACGGGTATTGTATGGCAAACGACCTTACAGCCCAAAATATCCATATATTCTTCGCTAAGACCGACACGGTCGTATACCTTGCCTTTTTCCCAAAGCTCAAATTTAACTATCAGGTCAATGCCCATTGTATCTTTGACCGACTGTACGCCGAACATCTGTTTTACGTTTATTATGCCAATGCCGCGCACTTCTATAAAATATCTTATCAACTCGGGGCATGAGCCGACAAGCGTTGTATGCGACACGCGCTTTATCTCGACGGCATCGTCGGCAACAAGGCGGTGACCGCGTTTGACAAGCTCAAGCGCCGTTTCGCTTTTTCCTATGCCGCTCTCGCCCATTATAAGCACGCCTTCGCCGTATATATCGACCAAAACGCCATGCATTGTGGTAGATGGCGCAAGCTCGACTTTCAGATATTTGAAAAGCTCGCCCACAAACTCGGATGTCGTTTCGGAAGAACGCAGTATGGGTATATTGCTTTCTTTTGCATAGAACAGCATCTCGGGGTGAGGCTCAAGGTCGCGCGTTAGCACCACACAGGGCATTTTGTGAGAAAACAATTTTTGCAGCGTATTCTGGCGAAATTCGGGGGTCAGCTTGGAGAGGTAGGTATGCTCGACAAGACCTATGACCTGAAGTCTTTCGCTCAGAAAATAATCGTAAAAGCCCGCCAGCTGCAAAGCAGGGCGGCTTACCTCCGGAGTAAATATCTTTATGCCCTCAAGAGATATGTCCTCGGTGAGATTCACCAATTCAAAATTTTTTGCTATTTCCGTTAAATCGACTGATACCATATTGTACCGCCTTTCATATTAAATATCGAAAAAGTCCTATCGGAACTTTTTCGAGGTACGGCAGAAGTATAAACAGCTCGTTCCGGCGGCTCTGCCTTGAAACTCGCTGTTCTCCTCGGCGGGAATGGATCCCGCCTGCGGATCTCGGTCTGCGACGCTTTAAGTTACTTAAAAAAAATCATTAGTCCAAAATTCATTTTTTATAATGAATAAAAAGTTTCGTGCTTAATTTTTATTATACCACAAACTCCGGCTTTTGTAAATCGGTTATTGTTTTTGCCTGTATGGCATTGTTACGACTTATGTTTTGAAATATGCACCAACAGCATATTCACATCGGCAGGACTCACACCGCTTATCCTGCCCGCCTGACCTATGCTCACGGGTCTTACGGCTTCAAGTTTCTGTCTTGCTTCTATCCTAAGCCCCATTACATTGCCGTAATCTATATCGGCGGGTATACGTTTTACCTCCAGTTTTTTGAACTGCTCTGCCTGTTTTGTCTGTCTGTCGATATACCCCTCGTATTTTATCTGTATATTGACCTGTTCGCGAACTTCGTCGCTGAGTTTCGGTCTGTCGGGGTCTATTTCTGCCAGACTGTCATAATCCGCCTCGGGGCGTTTTATCACATCGGCAAGTTTTATACCCGTTTCAAGGGGAGAACTGCCCAAACTTTTCAACAGGGCATTGACTTCATCGGTAGGCGCAAGATTTATTTTCTTCACGCGTTTTATCTCGTTTTCTATCTGCATACGTTTTTCGCAGAAATGCTTATAGCGTTCCTCGCTTATAAGACCTATCTCATGCCCTATGTCCGTAAGTCTGAGGTCGGCGTTATCCTGCCTTAAAAGCAGCCTGTATTCCGCACGAGAGGTCATCATTCTGTAAGGTTCTTTGCTCTCTTTGGTGATTATATCGTCTATCAGAACGCCTATATATGCCTGACTTCTGACCAATATGAGCGGTTCTTCGCCCTTGCAGTACTTTGCGGCGTTGATACCGCCGATAAGCCCCTGAGCGGCTGCCTCTTCATAACCCGAGGTGCCGTTGAACTGACCTGCGCTGAAAAGCCCGTGTATATTTTTAAATTCCAGCGACAGCTTCAGCTGAGCGCCGTTTATGCAATCATATTCTATCGCATAGGCGGTGCGCATTATACGGCAGTTTTCCATACCCGGCAGGGTACGATACATCGCTACTTGGACATCTTCGGGCAAAGAGGAACTCATTCCGCTTATATACAGCTCGTTCGTGTCCTCGCCTTCGGGTTCGACAAATATCTGATGCCTTTCCTTATCGGCAAAACGCACTACCTTGTCCTCTATCGACGGGCAGTACCTCGGACCCGTTCCCTCTATTACACCGCCGTACAGCGGCGAACGGTCTAAATTTGCGCGTATTATATCGTGAGTATCGCTGTTTGTATAGGTCAGATAACAGCTCACCTGTTCCCTTGCAATATCTTCGGGGCGGTTTTCAAAGCTGAATGGTACAAGTTTTTCGTCGCCCTTTTGTTCCTGCATTTTTGAAAAATCCACCGTGCGTTTGTCCACACGCGCGGGAGTACCCGTTTTAAAACGATACAGCTTGATGCCGAGCCGTTTCAGGCAGTCGCTCAGATTGTTTGAACCGCGCATACCGTTGGGACCGCTCTGAATAATGACATCGCCGTAAAGGCAGCGCGCTTTAAGGTATGTGCCCGTGCATATTATGACCGCTTTGCAGGCATGTGTTGCGCCCGACTCGGACACAACGCCCGTGATCGTATTGTTTTCGTCCACAAGTATATCCACGACTTCGCCTTGTCTTATAATAAGGTTGTCGGTGTTTTCGAGCGTGCGTTTCATTTCCCTATGGTAATTTTTTTTGTCCGCCTGCGCTCTCAGCGAATATACGGCAGGACCTTTGCCCGTATTCAGCATACGCGACTGTATATAGGTCTTATCTGTATTACGCCCCATTTCACCGCCGAGGGCGTCTATCTCACGCACAAGATGACCCTTTGAGCTGCCGCCTATATTCGGGTTGCATGGCATCATACCGATACTGTCCAGATTTATTGTGAACATCATTGTTTTAAGACCCATGCGCGCGGACGCAAGAGCCGCCTCGCAGCCTGCGTGACCGCCGCCTATAACAACTATATCAACCTCTTCCGCCGTGTACATATCAATACTCCTTTTTATATCCTGTTTATTTTTTCAAGCAGTTTTATCAATTTTCCGCCCATAGGCACCATAACAAGGTCTTCTCTTACAAAGCCCTTGACCAGTATCATACCCAACGCATAGCCGAACAGAGCAAAGACCACTGCCGCCAGCGTAGCTATCGTATTGCTTGAAGAAAGCGCAAATATCAGTTTATACGAAACAAAGCATACCAAGCCCATAATTATGCTGGCTGCCGTAGGTTTTATAAGCATTCCGACAAAATCGGGGCGGACGCCCGTTGTTTTCACAAGCGCCCTGAAGTTCAGAAGGCTTGCTATTATATAACACACCGTTGTGCTTATAACTGCGCCCACAACATTTATCCGGGGTATGGCTATAAGAAAATAATTGACGGGTATTTTTGCAAGACTGCCCCAAAGCGCATTGACGGCAGGCGCATTCACCTTGCCCACGCCCTGCAAAACGCCCGTTGAGATTTGACTGAGCGCAAGAAAAATAACGCTTAGTGCGCCGACTTTGAGCAGGGCGCCGCCGTCGGGATATTTCGGGAAAAGCATCATCAATATCTGGTCGCCCAAAACGCCCAAGCCGACAGCCGCCGGAATGGATATCATCATTGTTATACGCAAAGTCGTGTCGACTTTTGACTGCACAGCCTTTTTATCTTTAAGTGTTATGCTTGTTGCAATGCTTGGTATGACCGCCGTTGCGACCGCCGTCGACACCGATACCGGAAGGTTTGTCAGTGTGACATATTTGCCCGAAAGCAGACCGTAAAGCCCCTCTATCTCAGCCTCTGAGTATGTGCCTATAACGGCGAGCCTGCTTTTTACCATAGCCATATCTATCAGGTTTGTCATTGAGAATATGGCTGTACCCGTTATAACGGGGACCGCTATTTTAACAAGGCTTTTCAGTATCTCTTTGCCCGAGGAAATTTTATAATCGCCTTTATCGGCGTCAAATGCGGCTTTCCTGTCTTTTCTTGCGGCAATATATGCAATTATAAGCACCACAAGCCCCGCAGCCGCGCCGACGCCCGTGCCTGCCGTGCCGCCCGCTGCGCCAAGGGCTATTTTATCGCCCGAAAGCACTTTCATCAAATACCATGCCAAAAGCACGCTGAAAAGCGCGTTAAAGACCTGTTCTATAAGTTGTGAGATCGCTGTCGGTACGGTCGTGCCGAAACCCTGAAAATAGCCGCGGTATACCGCCATTATCGAAACAATAAAGACGGTCGGCGCCAACGTAAGTATACAATAATAACTCCTTGGGCTTTTTATCACGGCGCAGAATTTACGCGCAAAAACAAACATTACGAACATACACACAAAGCCCAGCACAGAGGCTGTGACCATGGATACATCAAAAACTTTTTTTGCGTTTTTATATTCGCCGAGAGCAAGTCTTTCAGCCACCATACAGCTTATGGCGACGGGCAGACCCGCAGAACTCATTATAAGGAACATATTATACAGGTAATAACCCGAAGAATAGATACCGTTGCCTTCGTTGCCGATCATATTTGTCAGCGGAAGTCTGTACAAAAAGCCCAACACACGCACAAGCAGACCCGCTGCGGCAAGTATTGCAGCCTGTTTTATAAAGCCGCCGCTTTTTCTTTCGTTTTTAGACAAAGGAAGGACCCCTCTTTCACGTCTATCGCTTTTTTTATATTTATCATATACATTATATAGAAATTACACAATTTTTTCAATATACAAATCTTCAATGTGTTGTTTTGTAATATAAATGAAATAATTTTCGTATAAAAAAGTTTACATTTCAAAATTTTATGGGTACTTGACTTATTTACAATATTATATCATAATATATGGAAATGAGATATTTGAAAAAAGGTAAGTGAATTTTTTATGACATCGACAAAAAATATGACGACCGGTTCGCCGTTAAAGATGATATTTTCGTTTGCCCTGCCGTTAATGGTGGGCAATGTTTTTCAGCAATTATATACCTTAGTCGATTCTATGGTCGTGGGCGCAAAGATAGGGCTTGACGCATTAGCGGCTGTCGGCAACGGAGAATGGCTCAACTGGCTTATTTTAGGTATGATACAAAGTATTGCGCAGGGGTTTTCCATACGTATAGCGCAGGAATTTGGCGCAGACGATATTAAAAAACTCAAAAAGACATATGCAACATCGCTGATACTTACGGCTTTATGTACGGTGGGGATAATCTGTTTTGCATTTGCCGCTTTAAGACCGATATTGCATATGCTGCAAACGCCCGACAAAATATTCCCCATAACGGTAACTTATCTGAGTGTGCTTTTTGCGGGCATACCCATTGTTATGGCATATAATTTCGGGGCGTCCGTCCTGCGTTCTTTCGGTGACAGCCGAACACCGCTGAAAGCCATGATCGCCGCCTCTGTCTGCAATATAATACTTGACCTTTTGTTTGTTATAGTTTTTCATTGGGGCGTTGCGGGCGCAGCAGGCGCTACATTGATAGGTCAGGCGCTGTCTGCGCTGATATGCTTTCTTGCGCTGAAAAAAACAGAAATAATACGCACTTCGGGCATCAAACACGGTTTTAACGGCGCTATCGCCGCAGACCTTCTTAAACTTGCCATGCCGTTTGCATTTCAAAACATCATCATATCGGCAGGCGGACTTGTGGTACAGTTTGTTATAAACGGCTACGGCGTTATATATATGGCAGGTTTCACAGCCACAAACAAACTATACGGCATTCTTGAAATTGCGGCTATTTCCTACGGCTTTGCGCTTACGACCTATGTCGGTCAGAATTACGGCGCGGCCGATATAAAACGCATTTACAAAGGCGTTCATATAGGCGCTTTAATGGGCATAGCGACTGCGGCTCTCATAGGCGCGGCAATGTTCTTTTTCGGCAGGCATATAGTTGCGGCTTTTATATCGTCGGACGACCCGCAAGACGAATTTGCGGCTATTAAAATTGCGTTTCATTATCTTCGCATTATGGCGGCATTTTTACCCGTGCTTTATCTTCTGCATATATACCGTTCCTCTCTTCAGGGGCTTGGCGATACTATATTGCCCATGGTTTCGGGCGCAGCGGAGCTTGTTATGCGTGTGATGACCATTCTTTTTCTGCCAAAACTTATAGGCAGCGAAGGGCTTTACTGGGCGGAGGTCCTGGCGTGGGCAGGCGCGGATGTGATACTTTTATCGGGATATTACATTAGAATGTCACATATCGGCAGGCTAATAAACTGAAACTTCACACATTCGGTTCGGCAAAATAATCCGTTATGCCCATATATATAGCCCATGCGACCTTTTTTTGGTATTCCTTTGTCTTAAGCTCGTCGTTTTCCGCAGGATTGCTGAGAAAGCCGCACTCCACTATCACGCCGGGGATGTCCGTATTTTTAAGTATGTAATAGCTCTCGTTTTCCTTGGCGCTGCGGTCGTTGTCTATATCCACCACTTCTCTGAGCCTTGCCTGTACCGTTTCGGCAAGGCGTTTGCCTTTTTCGGAAGTTTTATAATAAAAGACCTGCGCGCCTTTCACATTATCGGCAGGGTAGCTGTTTTGGTGTATGCTGACAAAAAGGTCTGCTTTGCCGCCGTTAAGTATATTGAGCCGCTCTTTCATATCTTTGTTTTTCTTGTCCGCAAGCGCCTCGTCGGTGTTTCTTGTCACGCTGACCACTGCACCGCCCTGTTCCAGATAGCCCTTTAAGAGCCGCATCACGGCAAGATTTATCTCTTTTTCGGCGGTACCGTCGGCAGCCACTTTCCCCGGGTCAAAACCGCCGTGTCCCGCATCGAGCACAATATGTTTTTTCTCTGCCGGCATTGAGGCAGCCTCCTTTGTCCGTTCATACCATACCCTTGCCGTGCCTATGAATATAAGCGCAATGTAAAGCAAAGTGATAAGGCTGCTTTTTTTCATTCTATTACCACCTCTCCGATAAGTTCCGCCAATATCTCTATGCTGTTGTTTATCTCTTCGCGTGTGTTGGTCTGTGCGCCAAGCTCTACAAGCATACTTTTGCCCGTCATATGCAGAGAATACCTGTAAGCGTTAAGATATATTTTCCTGCTCAACCCCGGGTAAGCCTTGTCAAGAGCAAGCTGCATTTTCAGGCTGAGCGCAAGGTTTTGTTTTAGATACGGGTTTTCAAGCCCGACGCTTACCGCCTGTCCGTTTTGATTTTTTTGGCACAGACCGTTAAAGAACATTATCTTTGCGTATTTTTTTCCGTTTATGTCCTTAACGAGCCTTAAATTTTCTGAAACACCGTCACGATGCAGGTCTATTGCCAACTCTATGGACGGATTTTCCGCAAGTATCTTTTTTATGTAGGGTTCCATTCGCTCATAAGCGCCGTTTCGCTGCAATTTTCCGTCTATCTTGTCAAAATCTTCGGTCACGTGGATAACATCGACGCCGTATTTTTCCTCCAAAAGCTGTTTCAGATACTCTCCCGCGCCGCAGACGCCCTCGGCTTTGCAGCTGCTGTCGGCATAAAGCTCGTTTGCATGGGTGTGAAAAATAAGCACCTTCGGACCGTCCGTTTTGCCGCTAAGTTTACAGTCGATACTAAGCAATTCATCTATATCAAAAAGCTCCGGTGTCATTATTGTTTTTTTGTCGACGGCATAAATATTGTTCGTCAAGTCCGAAAGCGTTTTTAAATTTTCGACATCGTATACCTGCGGTTCATAGGCATCGACATTTGCGCTTGTTGTGAGCCTTGCGGTCGCAAGCTCATAAAACCGTGCCTGCGCAGTCTGTTTGGGCTCGTGTTTTTTTATGTTTGATACGCTAAAAATAAGTATCGCCGCAAAAAGCGGCACTATCGGCAAACGGCGAGTTCTTCGCCCCGAATTTCTCAACGGAGTACGCCCCCTTATAACAGTATGTAAGCCAAGCCGTAAAGCAAAGCGACGCCCGGTATGCCCAAAACGCCGCAGACGACCGAAGTAACGGGATTTATGCCAACGGACAGCCCCACGGGCGACAGCAGCATATCCAGCACAAAAAGCGCCGCTGCGCCCAGACAGCACCGCAGGATAAGTTTAAAGATGAACCTTGCCTGCGGCAGCGCCGAAAAAAGCATTATGCATATAAGTACCGCGGCTGTCCGGCTCATAAAACAGCCTCCGCTTTTTCGCCGTCAAGGCTTGCCCTGCATTGTTTTATATAAAAATTATATTTGTGCTGCAGCGCCTTTATCTCAAAAATAAGACTGTCTATCATGTCATTATCCGCTGCATAATTAAGCCTGTGCCTTGCAACGGCAAGCTGTTCTTTGATGACCTCTATCGCCTCTCCCCATTGACCTTTCACAATAACACCCCTTTTATAAAAGCAAATATCTTTATGTGACAAGTATATGTGAATTGGCAGGTTAAAATTCCTGCAAATTTTTTGAAAAAAAACTTGACTTTTGTTTTTTTATATGCTACAATATAAAAGCTGTGTAGGGGTGTGGTCAAATGGTATGACAGAGGTCTCCAAAACCTTTAGCGAGGGTTCGATTCCTTCCACCCCTGTAGACAAAAGCCGATGCGAACACATCGGTTTTTTTATTTGACAAATACATATTTTCTTCTTATAATATAATTAAGATAATGGCGTTCTCCGATAAGGCGAATTTATATTTGCAGATAATTTTCGCATATCGGCAGAGTTTTTACGGAGGAAAGCAATATGAAAAAATTTATAAGCATACTCTCATACGGAGTATTATCCGCAATGTTTTTGGGCGGTGTCACCTGTTCCGCCGCCGAAATAAAAGGCGATGTTGACATGAACGGCGCTATCGAGGCAAACGATGCCTCTTTTGCGCTGCAATACTCGTTAACGGGTCCGCTCACGGGCTTCAGCGACGCCCAGGTATGGGCTGCCGATGTGGACGGCGTAGACGGCGTAAACGCAAACGATTCTGCATTGATATTGCAAAAAGCGCTTATATCCACATTTGAATTTCCGTCCGAGCCGGAAGCCGTTTTACCGACCGACGGCGTTATCGTCACGGACTTCGGTCAGCTGCTTGAAGCCGTTGACAAAGGCGAAAGGAAAATATATATCAAAGGCGAGATAATGTATAACGGACAGCTTACACTCAACACACAAGACGCAGGTGTGGAATTTTGCGGTCTTAAAAATGCAGACGGTACCGCCGCTTCGATAAACTTTATACAGCGCCGTGATTCTCTCACAAAAAGCGGCGAAAGCGGCACGGGCATATATATAAAGGGTTCGGGCTATACTTTCAAAGACCTTATAATAGAGAATGCGGGCGACTGCGGTGTGCGCATAAAAGGCAATTCGGCAGGGAATTGTACATTTGAAAACTGTATGTTCAGATACAACAACAACAGCGGTGTTTCAATAACTTCGGGCGGTCACGACAACACCTTTATATGCTGTGACAGCTACCGCAACGGCGATATTGTGCAAAAGAGCGGCGCTGATGCGGACGGATATTCAATAAAGCTGTCGGCAGGCGGCGGCAACAGTTTTTACAACTGCCGCGCATGGGAGAATGCCGACGACGGTTGGGACAGCTATGACCGCGGGGCTATCGTACCCGATGTTTCGTATGAAGAATGTCTTGCATGGCACAACGGCAACCCCGAAACCTTTACCGGCGAATACGACTATGCAAACAATATGCCGCTTGACAAAAACCTTGTTTATGTTCAGGCTATCCTTGCGGCAGACCCCGATTTCGAGGCAAAATACAATGCTCACAGCGTTGACGTATGGCCCAATGTAACGATGAAACTGCTTGGAACGACAAATACCTATAACGGGCTTTATGCAGGCTGGGGCGGCAATCCCAACGGATTTAAATTCGGTTCGTCGGATTCTACGCCCGAAGGCTATCGTTTTATCAAAAACTGCATAGCTTTTGACCACTACGGCAACAATACAAAAGAGGTACAGTACAGAGCGAAAGGCTTTGACCAGAACTGCGACAGCGGCAGCGGCGGTATCCATTTTGATATGGAAAATATTCTCTCTTTCAACAATGTCGAGAATATACAAATGGTAAAAATGAATGCGGATTCTATAAAAGGCGTTGTATGGAGTTTTGAGAACCATGCCGACCCCAAAGGCACAATGTACCCCGACGAGCCGAGCAACGGTATGACAATAACCGAACCCGCAAACAAAGACGAGCTTAAAGCAAAAGTCTATGCTTACAGGGATATGATATACAGCTATGTTTACAACGACAAAATACCCGGCAAACAACTCTGCGATGTATTCGCCGAATAAAAAGAAAGGATATTTTTATGTATGCTATAATCGGCTTGGGCAATCCCGGCAGCCAATATAAACAGACAAGGCATAATGTGGGCTTTGAGGTCATAAATAAACTTGCTTACGACAACAATATAAATATGAACAAAAACAAATTCAGGGCTGTTATAGGCGAAGGCAGGATAGGTCTTGAAAAGGTCATTCTTGTTCAGCCCCTCACTTTTATGAATTTGAGCGGAGAATCGGTGCGTGAGCTGGTATCTTTCTACAAACTTCTGCCCGAAGAAATAATCGTTGTCTGCGACGACATCAATCTTCCGCTTTCGCACATAAGGATACGCGAAAAAGGCAGCGACGGCGGGCAAAAAGGTCTTAGGAACATATTATATCAGCTTGGTTATGACAATTTTGCGCGGGTGCGTATCGGTATAGGCGAAAAGCCCGCAGGCTGGGACTTAGCCGATTATGTGCTCAGCAAGTTCAGAGAGGACGAAAACTCGGACATCATAAGCGGCATAACCGATGCCGCCGACGCCGTGACTATGATAGTCAAAAACGGCAGCTGCCGTGACGCCATGAACAAATACAATAAAAAAGCTGCAAAAAACGGCGAATAAAAACTCTGTCAGACGGCAAAACTAAAATAAAAAAGGGTGTAGCCTAATGACAAAAAAGAAAACACCGACGCCCGAGGAGCTTATGAAATATGAAATAGCAAACGAGCTTGGGCTGACCGACAAAATACTCAAAAGCGGCTGGAAAAGCCTGACCGCCAAAGAAAGCGGACGTATCGGCGGCATAATGCGCCGCAGAAAAAGGGAAGAACCGCAGCCAAAGTAAGAAAATACAAAAAGAGCTTTTCTTTGTGACACAGAGTAAAGCTCTTTTTATGTGTTCAAATATATTCGCATTTTATATAAAATTTTATATCAAAAAATATTGAAACCCTGATACTTTTACTGTATAATCTATGTAAAGGATATTTGCTTGGATCAAATTTTTATAATTTAAAATCTAAGGAAGTGAATATATGTTTAAAGTTGCTATTTGTGATGCCGGTAAAAATGCTATAAAGGTAATTTATTATGAAAGATATTATAAAAAAAATCAAGAAAAAATTTTTCCCTCTTAAATATATAACTTTACGAGAATTCTATGCTCCTACATTTCTTTTACTGTTTGTATTATCTATACCATGTTATATATGTTTATGTTCTAATGGGGGAGCAGATAGTTCTGTTCATATTTCTTTTATTGTACTCGGTGCATGTTGTATTTATTGCAATAGTTTTAAACCTTTACAAAAATTGTTTAAAAAATTAGGAAAACGTTACGATGCAAAAATAATTCGTTCCGAATATACCATTAATCGAGGAGAACCTATAAACTATCTCTACATTAAATTTTATAAAAACAAAAGAAAATATATTCGCCGAACGTGTGCATATAACGGTAATCCCAACTTATATTTAAAAAATAATATTTGCTCGGTTTATGAATATATGGGGAAATTTATTGAGGCTGATTTTAATCTTAGGGATGAACCGGAAGATGGCGATCATATACTGCTCCGTCCTTATAAGGGGCTTAAATTTAAGGGAGATAAGTATGTATAAAATCAGAACGTGCAGAAACTATCGGCAGTTTTGCATTTTCGACTGCACTGACCCGAAAGATATAACAATTCCCGACGGGTTACAGGTATCTATAGTAATGCTTTTGATGAAACATCTGCCGTTTTCGGGTGTACAAAGGGTTCGGAAACGGAAAAATCTTATCGCCGTAGGTCACAAAGCTCGTATAGAACATTATTGATTTTATAAGGAGATAAAATCTATGAAGAAAAAAATTATATTTGTTGTTATTGCCGTAATGTTGGCATTTGGAACTTTAAATATGTCCGGATGTTCCGGAGAAAATATACCTGTTACCGATGCAAGCGAATTTGAGTTTGACGAAAGCACCGGTATGATAACGGGATTTATAGGAAGTTCCAAAGAAATTAACATTCCCCAAGAAATCAATGGCGTACCTGTGCAATCCATTGGAGAAGAATCGTTCAAAGGAAAAGAAATAACGGCTGTAAATATATCGGACAATGTAGGCGTGATCGTGATCTACGGTGCTGCATTTGCCGACTGCAGCTCTCTCAAAAGTGTAAATGTTTCGGACAAAACATCGATCAACCACACTGCATTTGCCAACTGCAGCTCTCTCAAAAGTATAAAAGTATCCGATAATAATGAACACTTTGCGTCTGTAGACGGAGTTTTGTTTAATAAGGAGCTTACGTCAATATACTGTTATCCCGGCGGAAAAAGTGATAAAAAATACACTATACCCGACAGTGTAGACTTCTTAGCACCCTATGCATTTTCAGGCTGCACTAATTTGGAAAAAATAAAGATACCCGACAGTATAGATGCTATCAACGGTAGTACATTTTCAGGCTGCACTAAATTGAAAGATATAACGCTCCCCGACAGCTTTATAATTATCTCCGGTTATGATTTTAGCGGATGTACCGCATTGAAAAATATTGACCTTCCCGACAATATCCTCAGGCTCAAAAGCAATTCTTTTGATGGCACAACTACCGTTTTCAGGTGTACAAAGAGTTCTCAAACGGAAAAAACTCTTATCCATGCAGGTTATGGTGACAGGATAGAATATTATTAAAGTTTGATAATGAGAAAAAGGCTGTACCCTTTGCCAAATTTTCTGTTACTGTTTCAGCACCGGATAACAAATTTTATAAAAATCAAAATAAGTATAAACACCGTTAAAATTGATGTCTGAACTTATTATACGAGGTAATTTGTTATGAAAGATTTTATAAAAAAAATCAAAAAAAGATTTTTTCCTCTTAAATATATAACTTTACGAGAATTCTATGCTCCTACATTTTTTTTACTGTTTGCATTATATGCACCGTGTTATATTTATATATTAATTTCTGATGGGACAACAGATAGTACAGATCATTATTGGTTTATTATCCTCGGTGCATGTTTTATTTATACCAATAGTTTTAAACCTTTACAAAAATTGTTTAAAAAATTAGGAAAACGTTACGATGCAAAAATAATTCGTTCTGAATATACCATTAATCGAGGAGAGCCTATAAACTATCTCTACATTAAATTTTATAAAAACAAAAAAAAATATATTCGCCGAACGTGTGCGTATAACGGTAATCCCAACTTATATTTAAAAAATAATATTTGCTCGGTTTATGAATATATGGGGAAATTTATTGAGGCTGATTTTAATCTTAGGGATGAAGCGGAAGATGGCGATCATATACTGCTCCGTCCTTATAAAGGTTTAAAATTTAAGGGAGATAAGTATGTGTAAAATTATATATTTATATCGGAACGTGTAAACATAAAGCTATCATTGTATATTTTCTGTATACCAAAATTTTATGTGATATTTCAGGCGAATATCATATAAAACGACTATTTCTGTTATTAACAACATATTACGTATAACAAGCGGAGTACAAGGCTATTTATAGTCTATCCTCCGCTTTTTATACGGTGTGATTAAGTAAACTGCACCAAATATCAAAATCGCAATTTTCGGCAAACTTTTTATACGTCGGAAACAACATTTCAACTCTTGCGCGGCGTTTTCAGCATACCCAATACATATCCGTAAATAAAACCCGCTATATGAGCTATATTGTCAATACCTTCGTACAGACCGCCCACCACAAGATTTATCAGCAAAAAAAGCACAAGCAAATGCATATCAAAGCCGTCGACAGAACGTTTTGTACCGAAGCTGTAAGCGGTAACAGCGCCCATAAGCGCCATTATTGCGCCCGACGCCCCTACTCCGCTCGTACCGAAGAGCGACGATGTAAGATTTGCCAAAATACCGCCCGCAAAAAATATCATCAAAAAATTTGCCTTGCCGAAATACCGCTCGGTACGTGTGCCGAAAAGATACAGTCCAAGGCAGTTTGAAATAAAATGCGTAAACCCAAGATGCAGGAAAATAGCCGTAAGATACCTATAATACTGCCCTTCGGCAAAAGGCAGGGTACAAAAAGCGTCAAGCATTGCACCGTCTGCGTCAAATATTTGAGCCGCAAACACAACACCGATAAGAGCAAGCATTATAAAGGTAAAAACACTATCCTTGCTGACTATGCGTTCTCTGCGCTTATTTTCGTTATTTATGATAATATCGTCAAGGCTTTGCGGTGTTGTATCCGCATTAACGGCATTTTCGGCTATTGTGCGCAAGTCGGCAAGTTTTGTCGGCTGTTTGCCGAATATCTCCACACCGTTTGGCGTCAATACCCATTTAAGTATATTTACCTTTTCAAATATCTCCGCATCTACGGTCGCATATTCACGCAATTCTTCCGTTATATTATCTGCCGCAAAAATACCGAGTATAATAAGGTTGAAATTCTGCACCGAATAACTGCCCCCAAGATAACCTGCCATTTGTTCGAACCGTTGTTTATAGTCGGGCATATCCGCATTGACCGCAATAACGCAATATAAGCACGGCCCTATCTGCTTTCCGCCGCAAAAGATGTTGCTGCCCGTGTTTTTTATTATAGGTACATATTCGTTTTCTATAAGCTGCTGCGCAATTTTCAGTATCATATCTTCCCCGTCCTTTTTTATTATTTTAACATATCACGGCTAAGATTTCAATGCCGCGCCGCAATAACTTTTTTTGTTTTCGGATATATTTATTGTTGAATTATTTAATTTTTTATTGTACAATAATATTATAGCAATTTTATCGGTTCCGAACACAGGACATGAGGTGAATTTTTAATGGACAAAAGAAAGCTTATCCTTATCATCGACGATTCCGCAACAACGCTGAAAAGCGCAGGCGATGTGCTTAAATCGCATTATGACCTTGCCATGGCATCGAGCGGCGAAAAGGGTATAGAATATCTGAAAAACCACGACCCCGATCTTATTTTGCTGGATATTATCATGCCGGGCATGGACGGTTTTGAAACGATACGAAAAATAAAATCCACTAAAGGCAAAAGCGGCATACCCGTTATTTTTCTGACGGGCGACCTTGCCATCGAAAGCGAGAGCCTTGGTTTCAAGCTCGGCGCAGTCGATTACATAACAAAACCGTTTGACGGTGACGCCATGCTTTACCGTATAGAAAAAATACTTGAATTTGAGGCGCTCAAACACAGTCTTGAAGCGCAGGTAAAACTCAAGACCGACCAGCTTGAAAAAATGACGATACACGTTTTCAGAACGCTCTCAAAAATAGTCGACAGCAGAAGCGTATATACATTAGGGCATTCGCAGAGGGTGGCGGCCTATGCACGACGCCACGGGTCTGTATTACATAGCTTTATTGCACGATATAGGCAAAATAGGCATATCCGAAAACATACTTTGCAAAAACTCTCCGCTCACCCCCGAAGAACAGGAGATATTTGACAGTCATGCCGAAATAGGCAGTCAGCTTTTAAAAGACTTTACACTTATAAAAAACCTGTCCGAAGGCGTCAGATACCACCACACCCGTTATGACAGCGACGGGGATATAAGCGGCATAAAAATACCGATGGAGGCACGCATTATCGCCATTGCGGATTATATAGACATTGCGCGCACGCCAAGGGATATACGCCCTGCGTTTACCGATGAAGAACTTATAGAAAAACTTATGAACGAAAGAGGCGCTCGGTTTGACCCCGTTTTGGTCGACGCGGCAATAGATATGATAAATTCCGGCTATGTCGCAAGCAAAGTCAATGACGAAGAGGACAACGACATGGACGTTGTGGATTTCAGCAATGCGATACTTGAACGGGTACTGAACGAATATATAGAGGATATAAAGAACAAAGCGCAGAAAGACGCGCTTACAGGGCTGTGGAACCGTCGGTTCATGGCGCAGTCCGTCAACAGTTATCTGAATGTAAGCGGCTCGCGCGGCGCTTTGCTGATGATAGACCTTGACAACTTCAAAAGCATAAACGATACTTTCGGTCATATCTCGGGCGACGATTCGCTGCTTTCACTCAGCGAAACGCTTAAAGAATGTGTGCGAAAAGACGATATTCTATGCCGTCTTGGCGGTGATGAATTTATTGCCTTTATCGTAAGCGCAGGCACAAAAGACGAAATAGAAACGATATGCAAGCGTATTTGCAGTACATTCACCGCCAAAATGTCGGAAATAGACCCGCGGATACAGGCTTCAGTTTCCATAGGCGTTTCTTTGAGCCAGACCGACGGCAGCAACTTTGAAACGCTTTACAGCAAGGCTGACAAGGCGCTGTATTTCGTTAAGCAAAACAAGAAAGGCACCTATCATTTCTATACGGAAACAGGGCGTTACACAGGCAGCGAAAGCGACAACGGCAGCGGTTTTCTGAACAAGGTACTCAATACCAACGAAACGCTTACGCCCGATTCGGAGGCTTTTCCGCGTATAATCAGCTTTATAGACCAGTACACCATGCACAGTCAGCAAAGGGTACAGGCAATATTGTTCACACTCGACCCGTCCGGTGCGGACTTTCAGGCGGCTTTTGAAACTCTGCACAGCGCCGTCTGCGGCAATCTCAGGCGAGGCGATGTATTTGCAAGGTATTCGGACACACAATATATAGTTATTCTCATAAATATCGGCGCGGATATTGCGCATAAGGTCGCAGGACGTATAGAAGAACGCTATAAAAACGAAATAGAGCTTAACGGAACGGGCAAAGTGCCTCTTCGCTTTGAAATATTCAGCATAAACGACGACGAACAGGATGTCTGAAGTCAATTATATTCGTACTCATGACCGACGGTCTGTTACTCCGTCGGTCAAAGCTGTTATCTGCCATAGCAGCCGAAAGGGGTGGATATTTTGAAATATAAAATAAGCGAGCTTGCAAAAGTTCTTGGCGTAACTACGAACACACTAAGGAGATATGAAAAAAACGGGTATCTTGTGCCGGAGCGCGACGGTTCCGATTATCGGCGCTATAAGGCGGACGATATTTCGCGCGTGGCGCAGATAAGACTGCTGCGAAAATGCGGTTTTTCGCATCAGAATATTGAGGAGCTTGTCGGCAACACGGGCGAAAATATATGCGAGCTTTCAAGGCGTAAACTCTCCGAGATAGATGCCGAAATAAACAGGCTAAAACACCTGCGGCATTGGCTTAAAGACAATATCGAGCTTATGGACAAACTTAACGAGATAGGCGACGGCATAACCGTGCGCAACTGTCCGCCAAGCAGATATGTCGTATACAGTGACGGTTACAGGCTGCTGACCGAAAGTGACAGGCTCAGAACAATAAACGATTTTATGTATGCCGTCGACGAGGTGCAGCACGTTGAATGTTACCGCCTTAAAGAGCTGGTAAATGCGACTTTTATACCGCATAAATGCTGGGTCATAAAAGAAATGGACATAGAACGCCTTGGCATTTATCGTATGGTTAAAGAAGATAAATATATCGAGATATTCCCCGAACGCAAATGTATGTACGGCGTTATAAGCTATCCCGCCGACAGCAGCGACGAGGAAAGAACAGAGCATATAAAAAATTTTTTCAAACGTATGCAGGGATTTATGGAAGAAAACAGATTTGCTCTTGACGATGATGTTATGTTCTATAATGTCAATATGATAGGTCAGACCCTGGATTCTTTGGTCTGTATGCCTGTAAGGGATATATAAAGCTGCCGCAAGACCGAAATACTTGCGGCAGCCTTTTTCAGTTATCTTCACTTTTTTGCAGCAACACCGATATATCCGTATCGTAAGGTTTATCCGCTGGTACGATCATCTCGCAGCACTCATTTACACCGACAACATAGGCTTTTTTCATATCGGTATTGATATGTTTTATATCCATTCCCTTGAAACCGCCCGTTTCATCATCCTTATTTATAAAGGTATAAAGCCGTC
>CANRCU010000010.1 GCA_947629215.1 uncultured Clostridia bacterium | reverse complement strand
CCGTTGCCGTCATACTTATACTGCACGGTTATATTATTAGGTGCTTCAACATCGGTCACATTTCCGACCTCGTCATAAGAATATTCCGTGCGGTTTCCGTTGGCATCAACTGCGGCTTCAAGTCTGTTAAGTTCATCATAGGAATATCTTACTTCAATGTTATTGCCGTAATCGTCCTTTGTGCGGTTGCCGTTAGGGTCGTAGGAATACGTTACCGTATTATTTCTTGCATCGGTAAATGTGTGAACATTGTTCCTGAAATCATAAGTATAGCTGTTTATACGACCTTCGGGTGTTGTGACTTTCTTTAAATTGCCGTTGTTGTCATACTCGTAAAGCGTAGAATTGCCGAGAGCGTTCCGGACGGTCGTAACATTGCCCATATTGTCATAAGAATATGTTGTGGTGTTGTTTTCCGCATCGGTCGCTGTCTTTAATTCGCCTGTTTTATAGTATGTATAAACTGTTGCGGCATCGTCTTTTGTCTCGGAAAGAAGTCTGCCCGCAGGGTCGTAGGTATAAACAGTTTCGTTTCCGTTGCCGTCAGTTTCGGAAGTGAGCTGTCCTGCGCCGTCATAAGCGTAGAGAGTGTCGTTTCCGTCAAAGTCGGTAACTTTGATAAGCTCCTGCTCATCATCATAGTAATAACGGCTTATTATGTTGTTATTGCCGTTTGGTGTGTAATCGGCGGTTATCATAATAAGGTCGTTATTATCGTTGTAGCCGTAAGCGGTCTTTACGCCGCGCCTGTCGGTGTAAACTTCAAGATTGCCCAGACTGTTGTAATACCATTGCTCGGTTTTTCTGTCGGGATAAGTAATTGACAACTGCCTGCCCGCATCATCATAGGTATATGAAGTTTCGCCGCCGAGAGCATCCGTGACCTTACTCAAACGCTTATTTGCATTGTAAGTATAGGTCGTTACGTTTCCGTTAAAATCTTCCTCCGATTCAAGCATAGAATCGTTGTTGTAAGTGTTTGTTTTTGTGTAATTGTTTATACTTTCGGTATGAAGATTGCCCTTATTATCGTAAGTATAGGTCGTTACATTGCCATTCTTGTCGGTAACGGTATGCACCTTATTATTTGTCGGATAATAAGTGTAGGTTATGGTCTTGCCGTTTGCATCCGTTTCCGTAAGAAGATTGTTTGTGTTCGGGTCGTAAGTGTAAACCGTTTCCCTTTCAAGTGCGTCAGTTATCTTGGTAAGGTTATCCGCTGTATCGTAGGTATAGATAACCGTATTCTCGTTAGGGTCGATTATACTTGTTCTGTTGCCGTTATGGTCGTAGGTGTAAAGCGTTGTATGACCTAAAGCATCGGTATCGCTTACCAACTCACCGAAACGATTGAACTTTCTGATTCTATGATAACCCAAACGGTCGGTTTCGTCAACAATTATTCTCCAAAATTCGGAATTTTTATCATAATTGTATAAGCGGCTTTTACCGAGATTATCTGTTATTTTGCTTAAATAGCCATTTTCACTGTATTCACAGTCAAAAATATCAAGGGATAAATTGCCTTTGCTCTTATTGACATTGGAAAGTTTATCGTTTGTATATGTAAATTGTTTGAGAATACTGTCGGGCTCGGTTATGCTTGACAGCTTGCCGCTGCTGTAATTAAACAGATATGTGCCGTTTGTGCCTGTCATTTGGCTTACATAGCCGTTGGCATCAAGTGTAAGGGTCGTGCTTCTGCCGCTTGCCTTTTCGGTTATCTCATAAGTGTTTGATGTTCTGTCTATATCGTAGCCATAGCCTGTTTTGTCGGTTATATCGACCAATAAGCCGTTTGTATCAAAGGTATAGACCGTCTTGTTTGCTGTTGTAACGGTATAGCCGTTTGCGGTAACGGCAAGGTCAAAATTCTTTGCTCCCCTTGTTATAGGTGTATAGCCGTTTAAAAGCATCGTGTTGACATTTACTGCAACTTCGTCATCGGTAAGTTCGCCCCTTATAGTATAATCGGGCTTGAAGAAGTATTTTGTCCCGTCGGGCATAACAAGTGCATATTTGCCGTCTGTCTGCTCGATCCTGTAGTCGTAATTAAACAGCCAACCCAAGCCGAACATACCCTCATATTCAGATAAAGAATTGTAGGTAATGCTTATAGGTGTTTGCTTTTGCCCTATCAATGTGCCAAGGCTTTCTTTAAAAGTTGCCGCACCTATGGCATTTGCGGTCATTTTACTGCTTTCAACCGGGACTACCTCAACAGGGATAACTCCGAGATCAGTGTTTTCGTGGCTGACAATGGTGTCGATAAGGCTGTAATAAACCTCAGTCGGATCGCCCTCAAAATCTATTGTTGTTTCATAAGTGCCGCGTATGCTGCCGCCTGCCGAAAGCTCGTCAACAGATACGGTATCGCCTGCGTGGAGATAAGGAAGATACTGTTGGTCGGCTTCGTCTTCAAGTGTGTAGGTCTTTGCATTTGATACGGTTTCGCCGTCCATACCGAAAGTAAGGCTGAAATCATACAAAGGATTATTGCTCTGATTTTGCAGAACATAGTCTACATAGTATTTTTCGCCGATAAATGCGGTATCTTCGGGATAAATGTAAACTTTTAAAGCCTTTTCTCCATAAACGGTTATGGCTTCTTCTGTTTGGAACGATGCGCTGACATCGGCTTCAAAAGGCATAAGAACGCCCGTAAAGTCTGCATCAAGGTCGTAAGTGCCCGATACATCGCCGCGAATTATCCATTCTGCCGTTGCTGTGCTTTGACCTGCAATATCGCCCAAATCAACGGTAAGTGTCTGTGGTGTCGCTGTGTTGGCAAGCGAAAGACCTTCGGGAAGTGACAATGTCACAACGGAATCCTGTATAACAAAGGCTTCGGGTGCCTGATTTATAAGTATCATCTGCACATTGAAGAACTCTTTCAGCCAACTAACAGTTGACGGAATTACAAGATACGCAAGTGTAGGTGGTACTTCGGGGTGTTCTTCGTTTGCTATAACTTTTGGAACAATTACCGTCTGTGATGTGCCACCGCTGCTTGGTGTTGTGCTGGGTGTAGAACTACCGCCGCCGTAATAATATGTACTGCCGCCGCTGTATACCGTACCTGTGCCCGATGTAACAACGGGAGGTAAGGTTATTTCCTTTTGTTCAAAAACAAGGGTCGTTGTTATGCTGTAAACATACTGATTGTCGGGGTCTGATGTGTCTATTCCCGCATCGATTATTTCATCCCTTGTCATTGGCGTAACAACAACTTCCTGTGTGACAAGATCGCTTTTTGTAAGTGTTAAAGTTGCGGAAGTCGTTGTGTACTGTGTTACGGCAAAATTGCCCTCATTAGGAACATAGCCTTGGTAATAAGCGGAAATATTGTAATTGCCCGCCATAACTTTAAGTGTGGCTATACCGCTGCTGTTTGTCATATAAATTTTCTGACCCGCGCCGGGCAAGTCGATAAATACATAGGCATTTGAGAGTTTTCTGCCATCGGAACCTTTTACCGTAAGGTTAAGTGTACCGATCTGTGTATCGGGATACACGGTAACAGTTATGCTTGATGAAGAACTGTTGCCTGCCGCATCGGTAACAGTAAGAGTTGCCGTATAATCATAATCTTCGTTGGGTTCATCTTTTAAAGTTGTATATGTATGTGTTGGGTTAGGCTCTGTAGAAGTCGTACCGTCACCAAAGCTCCAGAAGTAACTTGTTATGCCCACGTTGTCGCTTGAATTGCTGCCCGTGAAAGAAATTTCTTCATTTATAATGCCTGCCATATCAAAGCCTGCATTAGCCACAGGGGCAACTGTATCAACAAAGTTTGGTGTAACAGTTACTATATTGCTTGTGCTGCTGTTGCCGTATTGGTTTACGGAAACAACATAATAGTTGTAGGTTATTTCGGAAGATAAATCGGGGTCGGTGTAGCTTGTGGTTTCCACCTTGCCCAAATATCTGTAATCTTCGCCCGTTCTGTTTCTGTAAATCTTGTAATAAGAAATATCGCTGTCCGCATTTGTCCAAGAAAGGTTTGCAGCCAAATTGCCCGCCGTTCCGGTTAAAACAGCCTGTGAAGGTGCATCATTATACAGAGTATATGTGTAAGTGTTTGTATACTCAACACCTGTCGAATTTTTTAAAAATACTTTTATATTGTATGTTCCCGAAGAAACATTTGTTGTATTCCAGTCTACTTCAATAAGTTCATATGGCGATGAAAGATTTTGTGTTTCTATCAAAGTCCAGTCGTTTGTATTTGCTGCTTTATAATAAACCGAACATTCGGAAAGACTTTCAGTATCTGTTGCACTTATTGTAAACTTCGGATTGCTCGGCAGTGAAGAATTATTAACGGGATATATGCTGTTAATGCCGATATTTTCCCACTCACATATAAAGCCGTATCTCCCTGTGCCGTTCAAATCGTTCCATTTGCCTACTCGACCGCTTGAAACATATAATTCGGTATAATCCTCATTTCCAAGATTATTAGGCTCGCCCGATGCCCAGTTTGTATAAACAAACGGTTCACCTGTTATCCATTTCCATACACCTTCTGTTTCGGCATCGGTTCCTCCAAGCCAGTAATCGGAAGTCCTTGCGTTTGCTGTGAGTATATTTACTATATACTCCTGCTCAGCCTCGCTTGTAATGGTAAGAAGATGCCCACCAAGGCTTTCACAGTAGGCTTTTGCCTCTGCCCAAGTCATTTTTGTTTCTATTATCTCATAATGCTTTTGATTATAGGTGTTTCTGTCGATCTCAACGGAATAATTTTCAAAAACCTTATTAAAATTATTTCCGCTATTGTCAGAAACAACTACTTTAAAGCGATAACTTCCATCTGCTAAATCTGTGATTACTGTATCAAAGGACAACTCACTCGGCGTCGAGGTATAAGTATTCGTCTTTAATAATGTCCAAGAACTCGCTCCGGATGCCGCATAATATAATGATGCGCTTTCAATTGTTTTATTTGTGTCTAATCCTACATTAAATACAGTATCGCTTGTAATTGTATTGCTTGAAACAGGTGTCATATTTCCTATTTCTGCATCGTCCCATTCACAGATAAATCCGAAATTTGACAATCCATAATATATGCTTGCATCGGCATTTAAATCATTCCAATTTTTACCGCTTGCATATAAATGTAAATAATCTTCATCACTGTTTGCGTTATCTGGCTGAGAACTTGACCAATTGGTATAGCTCCATTCCTCATCTGTTATCCATTTCCAAGTCCCCTCGATTTCTACATCGGACGCACCAAGCCAATAATAACCTTTTGCGGCAGATGCAAGAACCGTTTCGGCAATATAGCTTTGTTCGCTGCTGCTTGTGATCGTTGCAAGATGCCCGCCAAGATTTTCGCAATATGTTTTTGCGGCATTCCAAGATAAACTTTCATCTATTACAGAGTAAGTATGACCTTGAAAAATAAAAGTATCATTTTCGGTTTCTTCTTGACTTAATAAATTTACCGTATTTTCAAGCAACTCTTCTGTTTCGATGCTTTCTTCATCTTCTGCAATTATTGCCGAAGGTGAAGGTACGGTATCGGCATTGCCGTTTTCAGTCTGTATATCACCTATGCCTGCAAATGTACAAGTATTCATAGTAAGTATCATACTTAAAAACAATGCTATACTTTTATGAAATTTCTTCATATATTGACCTCCTATCTGTTTTTTATTTTTTTGTCATGCTAAGCACTTATAAAATCATATATATCACCATCTCCGTTCAAGTCAAGTATATTAAGTGGCGCAATAACTTATTTTACATCCCTATACTGTATATATTTACAATTGCACTCATAAAGTTATATAATTTTCAAAAAAATATTCAACAAAATCATTTATAAAAATTTGTGCAATTTTAATACAAGACAAATTTTGCGTTTAATGGTAATATGTTTTATAATATACTACTTAATAAAGGAATTGGTGATGCTATGACCGAAGAACATAAAGCATTTATTGAAGATTTATATATGCGGTATCATAAACGATTAACACGATCGGCGTATCATAATTTATCTGACAATGATGCTGCGCACGATATTGTTGTTGATGTCTTCGTGTGCGCAATAGAAAAAGTAGAAGAATTGTATAAACATCCTAATCCGGGAGGTTGGCTGTACCAAGTTCTTTCCAATAAGATAATGAATTATCAAAAAGGGTTCTATAAAAAGGATAGGAAAACAAAAGAAACAATAAAAATAATGACAGAACTCGGCTTGGAAAGCGATACAATTCAAGATACCTACGAACTTGAGAAAGAATTTATTTCAAAATGTTCTTACGAAGAACAAATAAAAATTTTGAATGACAGAGAAAAGACCGCTATAATCAGTAGATACATAGATGATAAAAGTCTTGCGGAAACTGCCGAAAAAATGGGTATAAGCGAAGGCGCAGTAAAGCAATTGATACACAGAGCAAAAGTTAAATTGAAAAATAACTTAAAAAAAATAAAAAAATTTAAAAATTTTCGTAACCTAAACAGTGTATTTTGAAATACACATAGTAAGGAGGTAAAAATATAATGAGAACATTCCATAAATATATTAAGGCGGTGAGCATATGGAAAATAAAATAAACAAGGAGGACTTCGACAAGAAAAAACAACAATTACTTGATGAGTTGAACACTCTTATGAAATCGTCCCCCGGTTATGCGGAACAAAAAAGAATTGATGAAATTCTTGATATACTGGACGATATGGAAGGTTTCCCCGAATATGACGTTGAGGAATCTTGGAACGATTTTAAAACGAAGTATATTGATACAATAGATGAAACGGAATATAAAGTTAAGAAAAAGACAAACATACCAAAGAGAGCTGTTATCGGTGCAGTTGCAGTGTTTGTCAGTTTAAATTTAATAACTACTATTTTTGCTAAAGGAAATATTATTACTTTAATATATTCCTTAAACAAAGAGGCAGTTAAAATTCAGCCCGAAAATGAAAATCTTTATACATATAATGAGGATAGCATTATTAATTTCAACTCAATAGAGAAATTAAAGGAATATTTTAACGGAAATATTACTGTTATGGAGTATGTTCCGAAAGAATACAAGATAGATAGTATTGCTTGTGACAGAGAAAAAACATTTGTATCTATTGTATATTCTTCCGATAACGGAGATTACATTGACTATAGTGTTCGTTTTATTGATCCATTAAATAACAGTGTTTCTGTAGAAAATAACGAAAATGATTTTTCTATTTTCACCTACAAAGATAAAGATTATCATATTGTAAATAACAATGCCACAGTTACCATACAATGGCAAACAGATGAATTAATTTATTGTATAGGAGGAAATCTTACTGAAGATGATATTATAAAAATAATAAAAAACTTAAAGTGAGGTTACCCATGAAAAAATATTTTTTAACAGCAATTTTAGCAATTATGACCACTTCTAGTATTTATGCCGAAGAAACAGATGAGTATATTGTTCCTGATGCAGAAATGGAATATGTTCAGCCTACGGATGGTATACTGAGTTCGGATTATATAAACACATACGCTGTAGGTATCGCAAGCAATTCGACAGGAAAGGTTCTTGTTTCAGCGAATATAACCTGTAAGACAAACACCGTAAAAAAATGCGTTATTACCGTCAACTTAAAAGAATACAACGGCACAACCTTTGTTTCTTACAGTACGGCATCTTCTACAACAAACGGAATGATAGGTGTATTTAATAAAAACTTTAATGTAACATCTGGCAACAAGTACAGGGCATACGCAACATTTAAAGTTTATGACAGCAACGACAATTTACTTGAATCAAGATCATCTACATCAACAATAGTTACGGCAAAATAAAAGAATATTGGTTTTATTCAATACTACATAAAATCAGTATAAAAATTAAGGCTTGTAGTCTTTCTGCAAGCCTTATATTATGCCTATTCAAAGTGATATATCCTCAACGTTTGATACATTTTTGGTGGTTTCTTGTATTTCTATATCAATACCTATCGTTTTAAGGTTTTGAGCAAGTATGTGATATTTCAATAATTCGGTATTGATTTTATCTGCCAATTTCTCTATTTCCGATATAATACTTTTGATTTCTGTTATTTCGGAATTTAATGCTGAGGCTTTCGGCAGTGTTCCATCGGGAAATTTTGATAGATTTATTAGTTCTACTGCTGATTTATACTGCTCAATTTCTTTTTTGTGATCAAGCATAAAAATTTCTTTATCGGCAGGAAATTTAAACGAATTATATTCCTCAAATATGGGCTTTAATCTCCAATAATTTTTTATTGCTTTTATAACGGCTCTATTTGAATTCATATTTTCTGTATATGATGTTATTTTCATTTTATATTGTACGGATTGTTTTTCAAGCCTTACAATATTGGCTCTCAATTCGTCAATGCTTTTAATATTGCTCTCGGAAAGTATATTAAGCATACGAATTTGTATATCAACATTATGTGCAGCGGCATACTTATTATATCTGTTGTTTTTGGAGGAAAGTTTTTCTATGCGTGTTGTCTGTGCCGTTGATTTTATTTTTTCATAGGCTGCCCGATCTTCAAAGTACAATTTTAAATTATCTTCCGTATATTCCTCACCATATTTTTCAACTCTTATATATCTTTTAGAGTTCGGTATACGCATAGCAAGATGCTTGCCGTGTTTTATTTCAATTTCCATATCTTTCAACCGATTTAAAAAATCATTGTAATCGGCTGCTGTTTTCAGCATATCATCAATAGCATATTTTAACCGTTTGCGGTTTGACATTTTTATGCTTTTATCTGCATAAATTGTCTTTTTCCCTTTCGGTATATCAATTCCTTGTATACGTTTTTTTATACCTACTTCCGAATATGCAAAACCGAGAGTATCCGAACGGCGGTAACGTTCGTCAATTAATCCTTTAAAATACAAATGTTCGCCTATTTTTATTTTATAGTTTCTATCCTGCATAAGAGTAATAAATCCATCAAAATTTTCTGCTATCTCTATACATTTATCTATATCCGAAATAAGTATTTCTTTGCGATATAAAGAGTCGTTTTGTATAACGGTCAATCCATTTTCACGGCAGAGATCATCGCTTGTATTACGGATAAATTCAAGATTTTTCTTGTTGCAATGAAGCTTTGTAAATGTAGCGAAATTAACTGCATTAATTATTATGTGGTTGTGAACCTGACCGTTATCAATATGTGTTGCTATTACATATTGATGATTTGAATATAATCTTCGCATAAGATGCTGTCCTATCTGCATTGCTTGTTCGGGGGTTATATTATCTTCGGGTGCAAAAGATTGAATTAAATGATGTGCTATATTATTGCCCTTTTTTATTTTGGAAAGCTGTGCTATTTCCTCAAAACATTTTACAGCATAGGGAATATCGCAATTATAGCTTGCAACATATATTTGCCCATCGGTTTTTTTAGGATCGGTTATATAATTCAGCGAATCCTGCAAGTGAGTATTATTCTTTATATGTAGTATCTTCGTGTAAGCCATTTATGCGTCCCTCCCTTGCATCAATAAAAATATCAAGACATTTGCGCACAACTTCACGCATTTCTTGAATGTTTTTTAAAATTTCATTAAGCAAAGACATCAATTCATTTGCAGTTCTCTCGGTAAGATTTTTGGATGTATTAACCGCTTTTGCGATTTGATTTACATTTACACCGATACGATTTAATTCACCGCCTATTTTCATAAGAGGTCTTGTATCAATATTTGTTGTGTGATGTGTACAGATAGCTTTCATAATGAAATCAACATAATTGCGTGACTTTGTTTCACGCATTTTTTTTAGAAGAATTTCTTTTTCTTCGGGCATCATACGGAGCAATACCTGTACGGAACGCAGTCTGTTTGCCATATAGTCATCCTTTCGTTTTCTTTTGATTATACATTGAGATTATAGTTTTACTGACCTTTTTAGAAAATTTTTTCGCAAGAAAAACAAGCAGGGGTTTGGGGAAATTTTCACCAAGCGGATTTTAAGGCGCAGTCTTAACAAGAGCGTAAGTGGATAGCCACATTTAAAACAAAAAATTCAATAGTAATTGAAGTTTGAAATTTTAAAGTGGATATACACTTGCTGTGCTTGCGCAAGAGTGAAAATCAGATGCTTTATAGGAGTTATTCTATGTTTTTTGATATTGGAATTACAAGATATGATACGGCAACAAAATTGAATATTTCATAGTTTTCTTATCATTTTGTAAGTGTTTTACAAAATAGTTTTTCTTTTAAACTCAAATTTTTGGTAAGTATTTTTGAAAAAAGTTGCCGAAAAAAAGTCAGTAAGATAAAAAAATTATGCTTTAATAGAAATATAAAGTTAAAAATTTCATCTCCGATTTTCGGAAAGGAGGTGAGATTTATGCTTTATAACTTTGAAAAAATCATTATTGAGTGCCTTGTTGCCAAATTTAATGCAGACATTGACGATAATATAAACCCCAATAAGTTAGGTGAAAATTTCGAGTACAGATACCGCAGGGTTTTGGATAAAATAATTTCTGCAATGGTATTCGAACTTATAGAAGATGAAAATGTATATAAGATAATAAAAGAAGAATTGACGGTTACTGAAAGACTGTTTATTTTGATACCATCATTCTTCGATCTTTCATTATATGAGGTAGCGGATGCAACATATTCTACATATGACAGCGTATGCACTCAACGATATAAAGGGTTGAAAAAACTAAGGGAACAGCTTGAAAACAACAAAAAGTAAAATTCCTTCTGCCTGTCGATGTTATTGGCAGGCAGAATACTCGTAAGTTTCATAAAGCACACAAAACCTTTGTATGCTTTAAAAACTTATGAAATAAATATATGCACCTTGAAAACTGAATATTCAAAAATTAGGTACGAAAAAGATTTATGCCCAGCCGTTTAATAAAATGCGCAAGGACTACCTGTTTTCAATGCCTGCGGAAACTATAATTACACATTGATTTTTATGGGGAACGCAAGCGGCGAAAATTGTAAACGCTGATATGCCCTGTCATATTCCGTAAAGGTACGAGCGATAAACATTTTGATTAAATACCGTGCTTTGCAAACACGGCAAGCGATAACGGATAAATCTGATAATGATACTTGCGGTTCGATACGCATCGCCCATATAGACGGGGGATAGGCTGAAACTGCCTATGGAAGTTTGCAGACTTCGCCTAATTTTTTCTACATATCGTAAACGCCCAAAATGACGTTTACGATATGATGTGGCTCATAAATAAGTGAACTTAAGCAAGCTTAAGCCTACTTATTTAATTCGCTTACTATAAATAAAACACTAATGGGACAAAAGGGGGAAACTCTTATGACACTATCTGAATTGGATAGAATGAGAAAGATGTCATTAAAAGATGTTGACAAAAGTAAGGTCATAGGGTTTGGGGAATTAAAGGTTGCCACTTCCGCTCCTGTTGAAGAAAAAGTTTTGTCGGTATTGGATAAAAATATCAATCCATATTTCCGCAAAACAAAGGACGGGTGCGTTGTCAAAATAAGTTTTTCAAACAATGGCGTTACATTTCACGAGAATTTTATGGGTATTTTTTCAAAAAAGGTATAGACATAAAGATTTATTTGTGGTACTATAGGTGCAAGGACAATTCATATAGCCTACAAAGGCATCTATCAAAACTATCAATTCTTTGTGTTTACACTTGCTAATAAAACACAAAGGAGCGATAATCTATGAAATTATCAAAACAGACTTTCTATGCAGCAGCTTATTTGAGATTATCAAAGGAAGATGCTGTTGTTGCCGATGCAAAAAAAGCAGAAAGTGACAGTATTTCCAACCAAAAATCTTTGATCAAAAACTTTGTTAAAGACTATCCCAACATTAAAATTGCGGAATATTATGTTGATGACGGTTACACGGGTGTTGTATTTGAACGCCCTGCATTTCAGCGTATGCTTTCGGATATAAGCGACGGTAAAATAAACTGCGTTATCGTAAAAGATTTAAGCCGTTTCGGTCGTGAGTATATCAATGCAGGAAAATATATGCAAAAAATGTTTCCCAATATGGGAGTTAGGTTTATTGCCGTGAATGACAATTATGACAGCCTTAACTGTGACGATCAGACGCAGGGTATTGTATTATCGATCAAAAATCTTATGAATGATAATTACTGCCGTGATACAAGCATAAAAATACGCTCTATCTTGGAGGCAAAAAGGCAGAACGGCGATTTTGTTACAAACTTCTGCCCGTATGGTTACAAAAAATGTGCAGATAATCACAACAAAATTGAAGTTGATGAGTTTTCGGGTGCTGTTGTGCAGGATATTTTCAAGTGGTTGCTTGACGGTTTCAGCTTGTACAAAATAGCCGAAAAACTTAATGCTATGGGTATTAAAACACCTATGGATTACAGAATTGAAAAAGGCGAAAAAATAAATACGCATTTTAAGAAAAACGAAATAGCGGAATGGTCGCATAATATCGTAAGACGAATTGCGGAAAATCCCGTTTATATCGGAACTCTTATACAAGGCAAGTCCACAACACCTAATTATAAGCTGAAAAATATCGTTATGAAAGATATGGACGAATGGGCTATTGTGGAAAATAATCACGAACCTTTGATTGACGAAAGAACATTTTATGTTGTCCAAAGGTTATTGCATTTGGATATGCGTACTTCTCCGAAACAGGATAAATTATATACTTTTTCGGGCTTGGCTTTCTGCGGTGACTGCGGCGCACCAATGACACGCAAGGTTTCAACGGTGGGAGGCAAAAAATACGCTTATTATATGTGTTCAAACCATAAAATAAATAAGTCCTGCACTTCGCACAGGATAAGAGAGGATATTCTCGAAAACCGTGTTGTTGAGGCATTAAGGGATTTTATAACCGAACTTGTAGCCGCAGAAGAAATTATCAACAATACAGACAATTCTGTATCAGATGGAATTGATATAAGAAAAATGCAGGAACGCATTACCGCCAACAACAAAACCATAGACAAGATAACATCAGACCTTGCCGATCTGTACAGCGATTATAAAGGTGGTATGTTCAGCAGCAAAGAATTTTTGAATATCAAAAAAGAGTTTGAAACAAGAAAAGCGGCAGCAGAAAAAGCCGTTGAAATGATAACTGCGGAAATCGAAAAAGCCCGGCAAGGCGATAACGATAATTCCGCCGTTATTGAAGAATTTAAGCAGTACGGCAATATCTCAAAGCTGACACGCAGTACGGCGGTCAGGCTTATACGCAAAGTCAAAGTATATGAGGGAAATTTGCTTGAACTTGAATTAGATTGTGAAGATCAGTTATATGCTGTCTTGGAAAAAGCCGAAATGTTAAAGCAGGCAAAAAGGGAGGCGGTATAAATGGCGAGAAAATCACGAAAAAATATTGTTCAAGCCGAACAGACGAATATACAGACTACATATAAGGCTGCCGCTTATGTGAGATTGTCAACCGAAAAGGAACAGACACTTGCAAGAGGTACGATTGAAAATCAAGCGAATTTCATTAAAAACTATATTGCACAGCAGGAAGATATGGAACTGTATGACATATATGTTGATGATGATATTACGGGAACAACCTATGATCGTCCCGATTTTCAAAGAATGATAGCTGATATTCGCCGTAAAAAAATAAATGTGGTTATCGTAAAAGACCTTTCAAGGCTTGGCAGAAACTACGTTGAAACGGGCGAATTGCTTGAAATGACTTTTCCGATGCTGAATGTAAGAGTTATTGCTATTACAGATAACTATGACTCGGATAAAGGCGCAGGCGGTTTGTCGGTGGCTATTACAAATATGATAAATGACTTCTATGCAAAGGATATTTCAAAGAAGATATATACCGCAAAGCAAAGTATGATGAGTAAGGGCATACCTACGGGGGCAGTGCCGTTTGGCTATAAAAATGCCTATGATGAAAACGGTACAAGAATTATTGTTATTGATGATGAGCCTGCCGAAACGGTAAGACTGATATTCAAGATGTTCATAGAGGGCAGTAATACAACGGAAATAGCAACATATCTTAATTTAAGTGGCTGCTTAACTCCGTATCAGTACAGATACAGAGATCGCCCCGAAAAATTAGCCGAAAAACCTTATTTGAAATGGACGGTAAACAGAGTTAGAGATATTCTCTTTAATGATGTTTATACAGGCAAATATACCCTTAAAAGGCGTGAAAAAGCCTATTTCAGAAATGAGGATATACATAGAAATCCGCAAGATGAATGGCTTGTATTTGAAGATCACCACCCTGCAATAATATCAAAAGAAGATTATGCAATGACTGTGGAATTAAGGGAAAACAAATGTGATTTTTCAACAAAGCGTAAATACACAAGGGCTAAATGTGAAAATCTACTGAAAGGAAAGATTTTCTGTAAATGCGGTGCTGCATACGGTATCAGCCACAAAACTTTATTTTGTAATCGCAGAAAACAATACGGTGCTGATATTTGCAACAACGAAAACATAACGGCTGATGCACTCTATGATATGGTTTTCTCGGTCATACAAGAACAGATTGCTTTTTTGTTGGAAGAAGATAAAATCATAAAGGCTTTAATCCGTACTTCCGACACGCTGATACGAAAAAACAATCTTCTTGCACGTCAAACCGAAAAACAGAGGGCAATTCAACGCATATACACTTTGAAAAGTGAACTGTACTCCGATTATACCGATGATATTTTAACGGAACAGGAATATATAGCCTTAAATCGTGAATATTCGGCGCAGATCGAAAGTGTTGAAAGTGAGTTAGCAAATATAACCCAGGCAATACAAAGCCTTGAACAAAGCCCTGTGGACAGCGAAAAGATCAAGACAATAATACATAAGTACAAAAATAAGCGCAAGCTGTCACAAGAAATGGTCGATGCTTTAATAAGCAAGGTCATTATATATGACGGCAAGCATATTGAAGTTCAGTTAAGTTTTGATGATGTGCTGCAAGAAACGCTTGCAAAACATAAAGAAAGGCAGGCGGTACTGAATGGCTGATAAAATAGCAATGTATATCAGATTATCGGAAGAAGATTATGATGTAAAAAAAGGGCTTGCCGATGAGAGCAACAGCATAAAATCTCAAAGGATGCTGCTGAAAAGCTACATAAATAATCACAGCGAATTCAACGGCTGGGATGTAGGAGAATATTTTGACGATGGTACTTCGGGAACATTGTTCCGTAAACGTGATGAATTTCAATCAATGATTGAAGATGCGCAAAACGGCTGTTTTAACTGCCTTATAGTCAAAGACCTGTCACGTTTCGGGCGAGATTATTTGGAAGTCGGCTATTACACAGAAATGCTGCTGCCAATGCTGAATATACGTTTTATATCCGTAAATGACGGCTATGACAGCAATAACTACAAGGGAACTACGGGCGGTATGGAATACGCACTTAAAAACCTTATGCACCAATTATATAGTATGGATATGTCCAAAAAGACAAAGAGTGCCTTTGAAACACGCAGAAAAGCAGGACAATGTGTAATTCCTCATTTGCCCTACGGATATAGAAGAAATCCCGATAAAAAGGGCGAAATACTTGTTGTTGAAAACGAGGCAGAGGTTGTAAAAGAAATATTTGAAATGGCGGCTAAAGGGTATAAAGCATCAGAAATAGCCAAAACACTTAATCTCAAAGGCATACCCACAAACAGAAAGACCAAAGGAATTTGGAATACCAATATCATAATGAAAAAAATTCGTAATGAATTTTATATAGGTAACCTTATTCAAGGCAGATTGGAAGTTGTGGGCTTTGGGGATAGCAAAAAAACGGTTCGACGTGATCCGTCAAGATGGTCTGTAACAAAAGGTGCTGTTCCTGCTATAATAAGTGAAGAACTTTTTAAGGCGGCAAACGCCAATTTCCCTGTTATTCATAGAAAAAAAGGAAATACAGGTATAATAAATCTTTTTAAATGTGGATATTGCGGTAAAAAGGTGTATAATGAGTTTGGTAAGCGTTACGCTTGCAGATATAAATATGTAACCGATGATGAAAACTGCCTAAAAGTAAAAATGGCAAGTAAAAAAGCCGAACAGGCTGTGCTTGATACTGTAAAAGATGCTTGCCGCCTTATGCTTGATCGTTATGATATTATCCAAAGAGAAGATGAATACACAAAAGACGGTATCAGAACAAGCATAAAGGAACTTGAGAATGAAAAGGTAAGTTTGGAAAAAGCCCCGATGTCGCTTTACAAAAAATATAAGGCGCAAGCCCTGTCAAGAGAAGAATTTATGCTTGAAAAGGAAAAGGCAAATTTAAGGTTATCAGAGGTGGAAAGACAGATAGCCGAACTAACCACACAGCTTGCCGATACAAAAGAGCCTGTTGTTGAAAAACAAGATTTGTTGAACTGTTCACAGCTTGACAGCTATGATAGTAAAATATTATCGCAGATAATACAAGAAGTAAGAATATATGGAGAAGATAGCATAGAGGTTATTTTTAAATGTAATGACTTCTATGTAAGCTGCTTACAAGCACTTGGAATGTGATCCCTCCACAAACAGATACGCCGCATTGAAAACATAGGTTTGATATGCGGCATATTTGTTTATAAAATATAAATATTTTTTTGTCCTATACTTGACAAATACAGGAGCTTGCCATAACACAGCCGATACCTATGTATAAAATTTGAGTGGGTACCCACTTTGAAATTTTGAGCATATAAAAATGTGGCTTTCCATCGGCTGTGGTATGTGAAATGGGAGACAGACTTTTAAACTTTTTTATGTCAAAAAAAAAACAAAATAAATTTAAGTCTGCCGACCATTTCAAAAAAACATATATGCAGTCAGCTGCAAGATATTTTTTCATCTTTAGATTTAGTGTCCGTACACTCAAGATAAAGAGTTCTTATATTCTTTTTATACAAAACCTTATGTATTATAAAACGTTCGTTATCAACAAACAAACGGTTAATACGCATACATATTTTTTCTATTGTGTAATACATATCAATATCTCTCATAAGTATATTTTCTTGGTCATAAACAAGTATCTGACATTCATAATATCCGAATTCTGTTTTTTTCCAAGAAATTTCAACTGTTATATCCATAAAAACTCCTTTCCGAAAAACACATTTCCGATTTCCCCTAAGTCAAGAACAATAGAAATAAAAAGGGAATTCGGACTGTATCAAGCTGATTTAGCGGCTTACGCCGAAATCCCCTAAGGGAAATTATATTCCCTCCGAAATCCCTTAAGGGAATTCGGCAGAGCAAGCTGTTTAAGCCACTTTCAGCCCGAATTCCCTTAAAAAAATATTGTTCTTGAAAAAAGGGATTTCGGTAATAATTTTAAGTCATTATCTTTTTTGAATAATAATCACTTTCGCCGTTTTTATAGCTGCCCTTGTGCCAATCCGCATACTTCTTCAAAACTTTCTGAAATTCTTTCCAGTTGATTTTGTATTCCGCTGCAATGGATTTCAGTTTATCCGACGAAATATTATCTTCCTCATTGAATAATTTTCTGATTATATCTTCCGATATTCTTTTTTGCGTTTCTGCGTTTTCTCTTGCCTTTCCCGTTGTACTCCCCGAACATTTTTCGGGAGTCAACTCTTGTATATCAACGGAGTTATCCACCTCAATACAGGTTTTTGTGCCTATATTTTTAATATGGAAAGCAAGAGGATCTCCCCACTTAGCAAGGTTATTTTTGGTCTGAAAAAGCACCTTTACTTCCGAAAAATCGGGATGTTGCCCGAGAAAAAGAACACTCCTTGCAGCGCCTTTGATGTCCTGACTGCCTATTATCCTGTCTCCTATCTCCTGATTTGTCATTTTGTTGATATGACAAACAATAATAAGAGCAAAGTTATAGGTTTTTGCAAGGGCATTTATGTGCGTTAAAAGCGGTCTTGTCTGATTTGCTCGGTGCATATCCACATCAGACCCTATGTAAGATTGCATTGGGTCAAAAATAACAAGTTCGGGTCTTACCTTTTCAAACAGCTTGGGCAGACGTGGGTCTGCAAAACTGTAAGGAATAAAGTCTTGGTTTTCCCATTCTTCTGCCGTAACGATATTTTCCATATCGGCGCCGCAGTCCGTCAATCTTGGTTTCAGAGTTCTGTCCGCAGGATCTTCCGCATTGAAAAACATTGTCACGCCTTTCGGCGGTTTCTCCCATTCTTCGGGAACTGTATCGGGCAAAGCCTCTCCCTTTGATAACTTTGATGCAAGCCAACAGGTCAGGAATGTTTTTCCTGTTCCCGGAGCGGCATAGAGTATTGTAATATTTCCTTTTGCTATGTATGGATACCAGAGCCATTCCGTTTCTTTGACTTCGATCTCCGAAAATTTGTGAACGGAAATATCGGCATTTTTCTCGCTTTTGTATTTATCTGAAAGAGTAACAAGAGCGCTTTCAAAATCATCGGGATTGCATAAATAATATTGTCGTGTCTTATCGTGGGTAAAAATACTTTTCCATGCATTTTTAATTACTCTGCCGTTATCATCTATAACCGCTTCAATACCCTCATTTATAGCCTTATAGCAGCAAGGAAATATAATGCAGTTGTTCCTTGACATAGGTATAGTATTCAGTATTTTCATAACCTCTTGCAAATGTTCTTCCGTATTTATATAAATAGTGGAAAACCCAAGGAAGTGAGCGTTTTCGCAAAATTTACCCTCATCAAAGATATAAACAAAACGCTTTCTGCCTTTGTGCATAGTGTGGAACATATCAAAAATATGCTTGAAATTGCTATACACCTTGAAATGGTCGTACATTTTACGTTAATCATCACCTTTCCCGATACCCAGTACATCGTTTATTTTACTTTGTACCGTATCAATGCCGTTTAGCTTACCGCCTACAACGGCTCTGATGTATGACGGACTGTAACCGATAAGTTCCGCAAGCTCTTTAAGCGTCATATTTTCTTTTATCAAAGCTATGCGGACTTGCTTTCCCCATTCGTCATTCGTAAACATTTTTTAAATTTCCCCTTTACAAAGATAATTTTATATGTTATTATAATATAAAGTCGTAATTCAAAGCAATAAAATATATGGATTACGGAATTACGAACTTTATTTATAAGATAATAATACTATGAATAAACGAATATTGCAAGTGTAATATCTCGTATATAAGTAATTTTATTAAATAATAACAAGTAAAGGAGTTATATTTATGGAAAATTCAGCAGATTTGACCAACTTATTTAAAAGAATTGAGGATTTAGGGATAAATTCAAAGATAGTTTCGGAGGCAACAGGAATTTCATCGGGCAATATAAGCGATTGGAAAAACGGCAGGAGCGCACCCACAGCCACAAAATTAGTGCTTCTTGCAGATTATCTTGGCTGCTCCGTAGATTACCTTTTAGGCAGGACAGACGTCGCAAGACCTCTTAATATACCTAAAGAGTTTATAGAAAAAATAGGAACAATGACCGATGATTTTATCAGCGAACAGGGCTTTGTACATCCGCCCTTTATGAGTAACAGAGTATATTTCATACACGAAAAAGACTATGATAAGGTGCTGAAAATCTACGATAAAGCTAAGGCTTTCGATAATAGCATTATGGATAAAGATAACTTTCTGGGAC
>CANRCU010000009.1 GCA_947629215.1 uncultured Clostridia bacterium | reverse complement strand
CAGCGACATTGAAACCTTGCAGGAGCTGATAAGAAGGCTCAGACACGCAGGCGCAAAAAGCGATGCCGACCGAGGCTGCGGAGTACACATTCACATCGGAGCAAACGGTCACACAGCAAAAACGCTCAGAAACCTCGCCAACATAATGGCAAGCCACGAAAGCCTTTTAGCCGAAGCCTTGAACCTTGACAGCGGACGAATAAGAAGATACTGCAGAATGGTCGACACCAACTTTCTTGAGAAGGTCAACAAAAAGAAACCGACCACCATGTCGGCTTTGGCAGACATTTGGTACGGCGCACACGGCTGCGATTGGGGAAGAGACAGACATTACAATGACAGCCGCTACCACATGCTCAACCTCCACGCCACCTTCACAAAGGGCACGGTCGAATTCAGACTTTTCCAATTCGATAAACCCGAAAACGGAAAGAAGAACGGGTTTCATGCAGGACAGCTTAAAAGCTACATTCAGCTTTGCCTTGCACTCAGCCAAATGGCAAAGACAGTAAGCTCGGCAAGCCCGAAACCACAGCAGAACGAAAATCCCAAATACGCAATGAGGACTTGGCTTTTAAGACTTGGCTTCATCGGGGACGAGTTCAAGACCGCAAGGGAACTCCTTACAAAAAGACTTTCGGGAGATACAGCCTTCCGAAATGGCAGAACCGCTTGAAGAGAGCGGACGGAACACCGCCCACAATAAAGACCACAGCCCCGAAAGGGGCTTTAGGCGGTGAGAAAAACTTTTTGAAGGGATTGATTTTTATGAAAAAATACTACTTGGCTTATGGCAGCAACCTGAATGTTAAGCAAATGAAATGGCGATGCCCAAATGCAAGGGCTGTGGGAACGGCGGTCATAGAAAATTACGAACTGCTTTTCAAGGGCAGCAAGACCGGCTCCTACCTTACCATTGAACCGAAAGAAGGCTCAAGCGTTCCCGTAGCGGTTTGGGAAGTAACCGAAAGCGATGAACGGGCTTTGGACAGGTACGAGGGTTTCCCCGATTTCTATTACAAAAAAGAAATAATGATAGATTTTAAAGGCATCAAAACGGGAAAAACAAGGCGTAGAAAATCTTTTGTTTACATCATGCATGAGGAACGACCGTTAGGAATACCAAGCCGAAATTATATGTTCACCTGCCATGAGGGATACGAAGATTTCGGCTTTGATCATATAAAACTTGTGGAAGCATACCTCAAGAGCAAAAGGGAGGCGAAAGCATGAAAACGAACCCCAAAATTTCAAAAATTTGCCCCAAATGCGGTGCGGTCTACAATGTCCGACCTGCCATTTCCAGAACCGCCGAATACGGCGAAATTTGCCCCGACTGTGGCACACGCGAGGCTTTGGAAAGCATAGGTGTTGACAAGGAAGAACAGGAAAAAATACTGGCGATAATCCACCGCAGCTACAACATTTATGTAAACTGAAAACAACAAAAGCGGAGCCTCAAGGCTCTGTTTTTGCGTACATATATTTTACAGTTTTTTAAGTAAAATACTTCTGTTATTTGTGTAGTATATTTCAGAAAAATAAGTTGATAAATAAACCGTTCAGAGGTAATATGTCACTACCAAAGGGGAACAGCTCCGGCGGATTAAAAATAACGGAGGTAAAAACATGACAAGATTTGAAAGAGACTACAATGACATTTTGAACGGCGAGACTTGGATCTTGCGAAAACGCAAAGAGGAACTTGAGCAAATTGAGGCAAAAGGCAGAGCCAGCCGAAACGGTTTTATAACACAATGCCTTGCACAGCAGTACCGAAAGCTGAAAGCCGAGTATGATGAACTGGACGCACTTATTTGAAAAGGGGGGAATACGAAAATGTGGAAAACGGGAACAATAAAGGCAAACGGCAGCAAGTTTGAATACTGGCTCAAGCATTTTGACGAGCCGAGCTACCGTGGAATCAACGGCGGTAAGGTTTCAAAGGCCATGCTTAAGCGGAACGGTAAAATCGTTTATAACTTTGACCGAGGCTTGGATGTCGCACCTGCCGACAAGGACACCGAAACGGCACTTGAACAGCTTTTAAAAATTTATAACTGAGGAGGCAAACGGAAATGACAATAGCGGATTTTATAGAAGTTTTGAGTATGTCTGGCTTCAGCGAGATACATATTTATGACGAGGATAACGATGAGCCGAGCTGGACTGGTATGGGAAACGAGATACCCGAAGAATACGAAGATTCGGAAGTTGACCTTATCGACATCGGCAGCGAGGGCATAACAATTAGAATTTAAAAATGAGATACACAAACAAGGGTTCCGCCGGGCGGAGCCTTTGTCTGTGTACCTCAAAAATTATACACATATTTCCCATGATAACTTCCGTAATATTTGTGTAGTATATGACCTCAGATTTAGTTGATAAATAGGCCGTTCAGAGGTAATATGACACTACCAAAGGGGAACACCCCAAAACAAGAAAAACGGAGGAACACAAAATGAAAATCAAAGATTTACTTGACCGCTTCAAATTACTGCATTATAGGACCGCAATAACAAGAGAGGATTTTGAAATCTACTTCCGCAGGACAAATGAAAAGATAACATTCAGTTTCAACGGCTGGGACGGCAAAAGCTACAATGGCGAAAGCAGAACGGCTTATGTTTACCGCAGCACGATAAAAGGCTTTGAAGAGATAAGGTTCATCAAGGTAGGAAAATCGCTCCACAGCGTTGAGGATAAAACGGTACTCGAAAAAGCAACGGGCGAATACCACAACGGAGTAAATTGGTTTATAGATGTTTTAAGAAAATAATACGGCCGCAGGATATACAGACAAGGGTTCCGGCAAACGGAGCCTTTGTCTGTGTCTCCTGCATAAGATACACACATTTCCCTTGATAACTTCCGTAATATTTGTGTAGTATATTGTCTCGAATTTAGTTGATAAATATGCGGTTCAGAGGTAATATGTACACAACAAAGGGGAACACCACAAAACAACAAAAACGGAGGTCTGCAAAATGAAAACAAACTTTTACATCAACGGAAAGAAAACAACAAGAAAAGCAGTCAAGGAACAGGTCGGAGAGGAAAGGCTCAAGAGGATGATAGCCGAATCGAAGGAAACCTTCTCGGAAGACCCATACATCGAAAACGATTACTTCCTCGGCAGCCTCGGAATGCTGACCATTGAGTTTGCATAATAATTTTTAACGGAGCCGCAAGGCTCTGTTTTACTTTGAGGAAGGGATTTGATATGCGAAAGCTGAAAAAATATAAGCCTACAAAATTCAAGGCAAAGACCTCGGTTTACAATGAAACGGCGGCGGACTATGCTGTGAATTTTATCGAATGCCTGTGCCACACCAAAGGCAAATGGGCAGGAATGCCGTTTGAGTTGATAGACTGGCAGGAGCAGATTATCCGCGATATTTTCGGCATTTTAAAGCCTAATGGATATCGCCAATTTAATATCGCTTACGTTGAAATACCCAAGAAAATGGGCAAATCAGAGCTTGCGGCGGCGGTTGCGTTGCTGCTGACCTGTGGTGACGGAGAACAACGAGCCGAGGTTTACGGCTGCGCCGCCGACCGACAGCAGGCATCTATCGTTTTTGATGTGGCGGCGGATATGGTCGAGCTGTGTCCGGCTTTGAAAAAACGAGTAAAAGTATTAAAATCTCAAAAACGAATCGTGTACGAGCCGACTAATAGTTTTTATCAAGTTTTGTCTGCCGAAGCGTATTCAAAGCATGGTTTCAATATTCACGGTGTTGTCTTTGATGAACTTCATATACAGCCGAATCGCAAGCTGTATGATGTTATGACCAAAGGTTCGGGCGATGCCCGAATGCAGCCGCTGTGTTTCCTTATTACCACAGCCGGAACGGACACGAATTCGATTTGTTATGAAGTACACCAAAAAGCAAAAGACATTCTCGAAGGCAGAAAACACGATGATACTTTTTACCCTGTCATATATGGCGCAGATGAAGAGGACGATTGGACAGACCCGAAGGTGTGGAAAAAGGCTAATCCGTCACTTGGTATAACTGTAGATATCGAAAAAGTAAAAACCGCCTGCGCATCGGCAAAAGAAAATCCGGGTGAAGAAAATACATTCCGACAGCTACGCTTGAATCAATGGGTGAAACAGGCTGTCCGCTGGATGCCGATGAATAAATGGGACCAATGTGCGTTCCCTGTCAATGAAGAAGAACTGGAAGGCCGTGTGTGCTATGGCGGACTTGACCTTTCAAGCACTACGGATATAACGGCATTCGTGCTTGTGTTTCCACCACTTGATGATGAGGATAAATATTATATCCTGCCGTATTTTTGGATTCCCGAAGATAACCTTGACCTGCGTGTGCGCCGAGACCATGTGCCTTACGATATTTGGAAACGGCAGGGATTTCTGCAAACCACCGAGGGCAATGTTATACACTACGGTTATATCGAAAAATTTATAGAACGGCTTGGTCAGCGTTTCAATATCCGTGAAATTGCATTCGACCGCTGGGGAGCCGTTCAGATGGTTCAGAATCTTGAGGGCATGGGCTTCACCGTTGTTCCTTTCGGTCAGGGTTTCAAAGATATGTCACCGCCGACAAAGGAATTGATGAACCTCGTGCTTAGTCAGCGTATCGCACACGGCGGACATCCGGTACTCCGCTGGCACATGGATAACATATACATCAAACGAGATCCCGCAGGAAATATAAAAGCCGATAAGGAAAAATCTACCGAGAAGATTGACGGTGCAGTTGCTGCGATAATGGCTCTTGACCGTGCAATACGATGCGGAAACAGCAATGCCGAGAGCGTATATGACAGCCGGGGATTGATTTCGTGGTAGAAAAAAATCCAAGCCTTGTATTTATTTAAGCTTGGATTTTAACTCTGCTTCAATTTTTAAAACATCAGGAAATATCAAATTTATGCCTTTACGTTGTAATGCCAAAACACGGCTTGCTTTTGTAATAAGTTCTTTTTCAAGGCGACCGTCAATTCTTACAGGTATATTTGCTTTGGCATCTATGTATTCGTTTTTTATATACGAATCCGTTATCGGACACATATTCTGAATAAGAAAAACCTTCTGATAACCGAGGACTTCGCCAAAAACAAGTGTATCGCATTTGTGGTAACGCTGTATTTTAGTATTATATATTTTTTTGAATTTATTTACTTGAGAAGAAAACGGTATCATCCAGTAAATATCGGAATCAGATTTTAATGCGTAAAAGCACGGTCTATCATGGCTTTTACCATTGAGCGTTTCTTTATTTTGCATAAGCATTGGATCGGGGAAATCAATAAAATACTGATCTTTTATGTAGTAGAAATGACCTGTGTCCATATATTTGTACCTCATAATAATAAAGGAGTTCCATTCTAAAAGAACGGAACTCCAAAAATTTGAACTCGATCTTTTAATTAGTCGCATATCGAGTAGCGACAGAAAATTTGAACTCGATCTTATTTGAGTTGCGTATCGAGTAGCAACAAACATTTGAATGAGTAATTCTTTACTCAATTTAATTATATGCGAAAAAACGGATTTTGTCAATGCCAATTAAAGGAATTTTCAAAATATGTTGCTCTTGATATTATACACATTCAAAGCCGCATATTTCTGCGGATATTTGTGTATTATATTTCTTCAAATTTGCTTGATAATTATGCCCTTCAGAGTTAATATGTACACAGTTGAAGCGGAAAGATAAATCCGCCCGCCGCAGGCGGCTTTTGCGAAGCAAAAGTTCTGACAACGAGGGGAACACCCCACAAAATAAATTTTTCGGAGGATACGATTATGAAAAACAAATTTTTTGAAGAAATGTGGAACAACCTTAAGGCTTACGAAGAAGCAAAGGCGAACGGGGGAAGACCCGAACACCCTTACACCGCAGGACAGACCGAAGCGGCAAGAAGCTACTTCTACGGCGGCAGCAAGGTTGAGGACGAAATTTTGGTGGGCAGCGGATTATGGGAAAAGGACATACCGGATTTTATAGACACACTTCGCAAGGCAGGCATTAAAAACCTTGTGACCACCGACCACAGCACAGGCTTGATGGGAAATCTGCACGGCTTTGAAGCCGAGGGCTGCAAGCTCGAAGGTCTTTGTAAGATAACCGAAGAGGATTTTCTTGGCGGAACGAAAGAAATTCAAGCAATAAGGTTCAGCCTTTGATAAGGACAGCCCTTCGGGGCTTTTTCTTGTTGGTGATTTACACAGTTTGCTTCAAAATATTTGTGTAGTATATATCTTCAAATTGACTTGCTATATATCCGACGCAGAGTTAATATGTACCTACAACAAGGGAACAGCCCACAAAATAAGGAACTAAAAATGCGCCCCTACGGGTCTGATTTTTAGACAGGAGGTACATAGAAATGACAAAGCAGAATAAGGCATTAAAGGCAGTAACGGAGATAGCATTAAACGGCATCATGGCGCTTGAGGGACGCGGAGATCTGGAGCAAAAGTGGTCGGACGAACTTGACTTCTTCGAGGTTTCGATTTGGGAATTCAAAAAAGCCATGCTTGCCGCTTACGAGGCAGGAAAAAACAGCAAATAAATTTTTTAGCACCTTCGGGTGCTTTTTTTGTACCTATTTTCGGAAGGGGGATTTTTATATGGGAATATTAAACGGTTTATTTCGTTCAAGGGATAAACCCGAAAACAGAACAAGCGGCAGCGCATACAGCTTTTTCATAGGAACAAGCACAAGCGGAAAGCGTGTGAATGAGAAAACCTCAATGCAGATGACGGCGGTTTATTGCTGTGTCCGTATTCTTTCGGAAGCTATTGCAAGTTTACCTTTGCACCTTTACTGCTACGGCGAAAACGACAGCAAGATTCGGGCTATCAACCATCCGCTGTATTTCCTTTTACATAATGAGCCGAACTCGGAAATGACCTCGTTCAATTTTCGTGAAACGCTTATGACACACCTTTTGCTGTGGGGCAATGCTTACGCACAGATAATCCGCAACGGTAAAGGTGAGATAGTTGCTATCTACCCATTGATGCCCGACCGAATGACCGTGAACAGAGATGATAAGGGTGAAATTTACTATGAGTATCGTGTAAGCAATGATGATGCAAAAACATTCAAAGACAGTACGGTGCGGCTGCCGCTTTCCGAGGTTCTTCACGTTCCGGGACTTGGTTTTGACGGATTGGTCGGTTATTCCCCGATAGCAATGGCAAAGAATGCAATAGGCATGGCGATCGCCTGCGAGGAATACGGGGCTAAATTTTTCGCAAACAGCGCAGCTCCAAGCGGTGTGTTGGAACACCCCGGCACATTAAAAGACCCCTCAAAGGTTCGTGAAAGCTGGATGCAGACTTTCGGCGGCTCACACAATTCAAGCCGAATAGCTGTGCTTGAAGAAGGTATGAAATATGCACCGATTTCGATTTCCCCGAATGAGGCTCAATTTTTGGAAACACGCAAATTTCAGATAGACGAGATAGCTCGAATTTTCCGTATCCCACCGCATATGGTCGGAGACCTCGAAAAGTCGAGCTTTTCCAATATTGAGCAGCAGTCGCTTGAGTTTGTAAAATACACACTCGACCCGTGGGTAACGAGATGGGAGCAGTCTATGGAACGCGCCTTGCTCAATATAGACGAGAAAAAAGATTATTTTATCAAGTTTAACGTGGACGGGCTTCTGCGTGGCGATTACCAGAGCCGAATGAACGGCTATGCCACCGCAAGGCAGAACGGCTGGATGTCTGCTAACGACATACGCACACTTGAAAATCTTGATTTGATACCAAAGGAAGATGGCGGTGATCTGTATCTTATAAACGGAAATATGATGAAGCTACAAGACGCAGGTGCTGCCTATGAAACAACAGGAGGCGATGAAAAAGATGAATAAATTTTGGAAATGGAAACCAAAAAACGAAGCTGAGGGGTTACCGGAACGTACCCTTTTCCTTAACGGAACTATAGCCGAGGAATCGTGGTTTGATGATGACATCACACCGCAGTTATTTAAGAACGAACTGAACTCCGGTGAAGGAAATATAACGCTTTGGATAAACTCTCCGGGCGGAGATTGTTTTGCGGCCGCGCAAATTTACAATATGCTGAAAGATTATTCCGGAAAGATAACCGTAAAAATAGGCGGCATTGCGGCATCCGCAGCATCGGTCATTGCTATGGCAGGAGATACGGTTTTGATGTCCCCTGTGTCCATGCTTATGATACATAATCCCGCGACCATCGCATTTGGTGACCACATTGAAATGCAGAGGGCAATAGATATGCTCAATGAGGTCAAGGAAAGTATTATAAACGCTTATGTTCTTAAAACGGGACAGTCAAGGGCAAAACTGTCGCACCTTATGGATTCCGAAACGTGGATGAATGCGAACAAGGCTCTTGAACTTGGTTTTGCCGATGGCATGATAGACACCTACTGTAACGAACAGCAGCCCGAAAATGTTATGTTTTCCCGTAAAGCAGTAAACAACGTGCTTATCAATAAGCTGACTGCAAAATACGGCAAGCCTATTCAGTCTGAACTTCCGAAAATAGAACTGCCGGAGCATTCGGCAGATACACAACAGGCGGCAGAACATTCCGCAGAGGATATTATAAAACACCTTAACAATATCAAAAAACACATTTAAGGAGGAGTTACTTTATGAAACTTATGGAAATGATCGAGAAAAGAAAAACTGCCGTTGATGCGGCTATCAAGTTTGCCGATTCACACAAGAACGAAAACGGCGTTCTGAATGACGATGATTTTGCGGCATATCAGAAAATGGAAAAGGATATAGAGGATATGAGCAGAGAAATACAGCGTTTGCAGCGTGAGGAATCAATGAAAAAGGAACTCGACAAGCCTGTGAACACACCTATTCTTTCGCCTATTGTAAAGCCGAAGGACGAGCCTTCTTCTTTCCGTGCTACCGATGAATACAAGGCGGCAATGCTCGGTGCACTCCGTTCAAACTTTGCCAATATCAGCAATGTGCTTCAGGAAGGTGTGGACGGTGACGGCGGCTACCTCGTTCCCGATGAGTACGATGACAGACTTATTGAGGTTTTGGAAGAAGAAAATATCATCCGTAACCTTGCTACAAAGATAACCACAAGCGGCGAACACAAGATAAATATTGCGGCAACAAAGCCTGCGGCTGCATGGATCGAGGAAGGCGAATCACTCACTTTCGGCGATGCGACATTCGCACAGATAATTCTTGACGCATACAAACTTCATGTTGCAATCAAAGTGACCGAGGAACTTCTGTATGACAACGCTTTCAATCTTGAAAACTACATAATCACACAGTTCGGCAAGGCACTCGCCAATGCCGAAGAAGATGCGTTCCTCAACGGTGACGGCAAGGGCAAACCTCTCGGTATTTTTGCGGCAACGGGCGGCGGTACTGTATCCGTAAACAGTACGGCGCTTAACGGTGATGATTTTATAAGCCTTGTGTATGCACTCAAGCGTCCGTACAGGAAAAACGCTGTATTTATTATGAATGATAATACTTTGGCGGCGGTCAGAACGCTTAAGGACAGCACGGGCGCATACATTTGGCAGCCCGATTATCAAGACAAAGAACCCGACCGCATTCTTGGCTACAAGGTATATACATCTGCCTTTGCACCTGCCGATAAGGTCGCATTCGGTGATTTCAGCTATTATAATATCGGTGACAGAGGTTCAAGGGCATTCAAGAAACTTACAGAACTTTTCGCTGGAAACGATATGGTCGGGTTTGTTGCGAAAGAGCGTGTTGACGGCAAGCTCGTTCTGCCCGAAGCGGTACAGATTTTGAAGGTCGGCACGACGGCAAAAGCTAAATCATAAAATTGTGAAAGGAAACAGAGACTATGGTAACGCTTGAAGATGCAAAAAACTATCTGCGTATAGACACAGATGCGGACGACAGCCTTATAGAAACGATGCTGAACTCTGCAATACAGCTTTGCAGGGATATTTCAAGGTGTGAGGAGAACATCTTTGAAAACGAGAGTATAAGCCGTGTGGCTGTGTTATATACACTTGGCTACCTCTATGAGCATCGTGAGGATGCCGACCATCACGACCTTCAGCTTACCCTCCGTTCCCTACTGTTTGGTCTGCGTGAGAGTGTAAATATGTTTTGACCTATTTTGTAATATGTGGTATAATCAATATATAAAATTTGAGAAGGTGTGTATGTTATGTGTAGGTTTTCTACAGAAATAAAAAATATTATACAATGTTTGCCGATTTATAAAGACATTGAAGTTGAATATGATTCTGAGTCAAATTATATGTCCAAATGTTGTACTCCTATGAAAGGACAAATTGAAAATGCCAAAATAGTTTTTAGGTATAATCAGACAAAACTTATATATAAAATGGCATTTGCAACCGATAAGGAAACCATGGATTGTATAATGAAAAGTATTCCCCAGATTGATAAAATTTCCTATGAGTATTCTGAAATAGCATACGCACTTTTTTTAGTTTTGCATGAAGCAGGACACTATTATGATTATAAAAGTAATCCCGAAAGATATAACAAAGATTTTGAGGGGTTAGAATCTAAAGAAATTGAAAATATGTCTGTAGAGGAATATAGAAATAGACCGATTGAAAAAAGAGCAGATGCTTTTGCGTTTGAACATTTTGTAGAATCATGGAACATATTAAATAAAAGTTTGTTTTACAATTATTTACCTAAATTGTAATATTACTGCGCTTATCACCCGATAGGCGCTTTTTTAATGGGGATATATGAAAAATACACTTGAACGGCTGCGGCACAGGATAGATGTTTACGCCAAAGCGGATGCCGAAACGGAATTCGGGGAGCAGTCCTACGATTATGCAAAGCTGTGTTCTGTATGGGCGGAGATCGTTCCGTCATCGGGGCGCGAAAATATTCTTCCCGGCAAGTCGGTGCAGGCCGCAGTCACACATAAAATAACTACCCGTATGGGTGCAATAAAAGAACCGAGAAACGATATGTACTTTATGTTTAAAGGACAGCGTTACGAGGTTCTTTATTTTATGCCGCATTACAAGCGGAATGACCTGACTGAATATCATTGTAAATTAGTTTTAGAAACGGAGGATGACTATGGCAGAAATGAAGAAAGTATCGCTGGAACAGCTGATACAGAAGAAACTTGAAAAGGACGGAAAGAAAAATGCAAGCAAGGAAATATATGTGAAAAGCCTTGATGCGTATATTACGGTCACAAATCCGAGCGACTCACAGAAGATCGAGTTTGCCGACAAGACCAAAGAAGGCAGCTATGTCGAAATGATGAAGGCTTATGAAAAGCTGATATATGATAACTGTGCTATGCTTCGTTCAAAGGAACTGCAGAAAAGCATCGAAGTTGACTATCCATACGATACGGTGAAAGCTATTTTTGACACAGACGAAATTGCCGAGATAGGTGTTAAGGTTCTGAACTTTTTTGATGAGGACGAAGATGATGCGGATGAAAAAATAAAAAACTCATAGAGCGTGACGGCGAGTTAAATATGCTCGCCTTTTTTGCTGTTAAGGGAATAAAACCCGATGAGATCTTGTCGGCTGATATTCTTACACAGCGATTTTACTATCACGCTATGGAACTGTATTACAAAGAAAAAAATGAGCTGATAGACCTTGCGGTCAAGCTGTTGGGAGGTAAATAAACGTGGGAAAAACAATAAACACAATATTAAACCTCCATGATAAATTTAGCGGCAAGTTATCTCAAGCAGGAAAGAACGCTTTATTATTTAAGACCCGTTTACAAAGCTGTGAAGGTGCTGCGGCAAAGGTCGATAAGTTTTTGAGCGGCATGGCAAAAACGGCTGTTGTTGCAAGTGCGGCGGCGGTCGGAGGTATGGCGGCTTTGGCAAAATCGTCCGTGGAAACTTACGGACAGTTTCAGCAGTCCATGAGCAATGTCGCGGGTATTTTAAGCATCGACAGCAGCTCCGAAGCCTACGGAAAGTTGGAGGCGGCGGCTCGTGAGGCTGGCAAAAGCACCACCAAAACGGCGCAGGAATCGGCAGATGCCCTTTCATATATGGCTCTTGCCGGATGGTCGGTCGAGGACAGCGTTAAGGGTTTAATGCCCGTTTTAAGGGCAAGCGAGGCAACGGGCGCAGACCTTGCGACAACATCGGATTTAATAACCGACTCAATGTCTGCACTCGGTCTTACAACAAACGAGCTTGAAAACTACCTTGATGTGTGTGCAAGAGCGCAGAACAAGTCCAATACATCCCTTACGCAAATGCAGGAGGCATATATCGCCTGCGGCGGTACTTTTAAGACCTTCGGTACATCATTGCAGGAATCGGGCGCATTGCTCGGTGTGCTTGCAAATCGTGGTATCAAAGGCTCGGAGGCAGGAACCAAACTGCAAAGTACACTTGTAAACCTCACCAAGAAAAGCGGTGAAAGCTATAAGGCAATGCAGGCTCTCGGTGTGTCTGCGTATGATTCACAGGGTAATTTTAAAGGTGTAACCGAAGTTTTAAGAGAGTTGCAGGATAAGACCAAAAATCTGACCGAAGAAGAACGCAATAATTATCTTACGATGATTGCGGGCAAAACACAGCTTACAACGCTGAATGCTTTAATGAGCGGGCTTTCAAATACACTTGAGGATGGCACAAATGAGTTTGACGCTCTGTATGCCACACTCGGTGACTGTGACGGTGCGCTTGATGCAATGGCAGACACGATGACCAATAATTATGCCGGAGCAATGGCACGAGCAGGTTCGGCGGTCGATGATTTTAAAATCACCATAGGCAAAAAGTTAGAGCCGTACATTACAAAGTTTCTGAATTGGTTTGCTGAGAAACTGCCTTCCGTTACAGAAAAAATGAGCGTTTGGTTTGATACCAAACTTCCCGTTGCAATCGAGGTGTGTTCACAGGCATTTCAAAAAATAAGACCTGCGGCACAGTTTATAATCGACCATTTTCAGACTATTGTCGGTGTGGCGGGTGCGGTCGTTGCGGGAATGGCGGCTTTCAGCATAATGACGAAAGTTGCATCTGTAATGAACGTGCTTTCCACAGCATCCAAAGGCATGAGCATCGTTCAAACGGCAATGACCGTGGCACAGACAGCATTAAATACAAGTTTTCTTGCCTGCCCACTCACTTGGATAGCTATAGGTATCGGTGCGATCGCACTTGTTTTGTATGAATGTTGGCAGCACAGCGAGACCTTCCGAAACGGCGTGATGACTATGTTTGCCGCCGTTCAGCCTATAGTTGATGGGTTGAAAGAAGGCTTTATGGGTATGCTGAACATGATATTACCTCCGCTGCAGCAATTGGGTCAAACGGCTATTCCCGTTATAGGCTCTGCTTTGGGCATGGCTTTTGAAGCACTTGCACCCGTAGTTAATACATTTGCCGAACTTATCGGTCTACAGCTTAAAATTGTGTTTACCGCAATTGGTGTGGCAATAAGTGTTGTGGCACAGTTTTTGACAAAGGTTTTCGAGGTACTCGGAAAGGTAATTAATAAAATAAAAGAGTTTTCCGAAAAGGCAAAGCCTGTCTTTACCACCGTAGGAACGGTTATAAATACATACCTTGTCGAGCCTATAAAGAAAGCCTTGAACTTCGTTCAAAGTATTATTGAAAAAATACCGTTTATCGGTTCGAGCGTATCCAACAAAACAACGGATGCGGTCAATGCGGCGCAGAACGCAGTCGGTACAAACTACTTCGGCGGCGGTCTTACAAGCATAAACGAGCATGGCGGCGAGCTGGTAAACCTCCCGACAGGCACACAGATCATCCCGGCTGATAAGACCGAAATGATGATAAAGGAAAATGCCAAATACAGAACCCCGAACATCAATATTTTCGGTGTATCTAAAGAAAAGGAAGAACCGCCCGTAATAAAGCCGATAATAAATGCTGCGGTAAAGGCTGAAATGCCTGAAATCAAGCCTGTTATCAACGCTTCTGTCAATGCGGATATTCCGAAAATGACGGATATAAAGCCCGTTATTGATTTTGATGAAGTGAAAAAATATGCTGAAATATCTACTCAAAATAGATATGCGGCGGCAGCGGAACACACAAGTCGGGAGCAGAAGAAAATTGCGCCACCGGAAGTGTCAAATATCATAAAGATACCGAAACCGACACTTGTTCCGTCTCCCAATGTGAAGAACGATATACAGATGCCGCCCATCAATGTTGATGTGCCGTATTTCGGCAAGACCGAAAGAAGAACAGAGAGTGACAACGCATATCAGTTTCCGAAGCCTTCTCCAAAACCACAGGAAAGCGGCAGAAAATTTGGTGATATAACTGTAAATGTTACCGTTCAGGGCGGTATTGCCGGCGGCGAGGATATTGCGGATGAGATCGGTGAGCGTGTTTGTGAGAAGATAGTCGAGGCTGTAAAAGCAGTTTAAGAGGGGGCAAATATAATGGCAATTTTTGATATTGAGGGGCTTGACGAACTTGTATCGGCAATGGATATGGTAAGTCAGGTGTATCCGAAAGAGGTAAAAAAGTTTATGCAGAAAGAAGGCAGCAAGCTGCGGAACCGTACCGTGAAAACGGCGAAATCCTCCGTAGGCAGAAAAACTGGTAACTTCTTAAAAGGCATAAAGCGAGGTAAGTATTACAAGTTTAAAGGCAACGGAGCAGACAGTATTCGTGTGTATGCAGGTAGTCCTGCGCACCACGGACACCTGCTCGAATACGGTCACGAGATGGTTTCCCACAACGGTGAAAGCACCGGAAAGCGTGTTCAAGGCTACTACATTTTTAAGACTTCTGCTGATATGTTTGAGAGAACTTATGAAAATGACTGTGATACCTTTGCCGATAAGATAGTCGAACCGCTGAATAAAGGGGGTTAAAATTTTTTATGGTAACAATAAAAGATATTTTTAAAGCTGTATGCAATAAAGTATCTGCCGATACGGGATACAAGTTAGCCGACAGCGACCTCAACGAGCCTGTGAGCCGACCATCCGTAAAGATATTTATGGATACAGTCGATACAGGCTTTTATTCATCGGCATTAAAACGTGTCAAGGTGTATTTCAATCTTTTCTTTTATGCGGAAAACAGACAGAAAAGCAAGTCGGAATGTATGGAGTTTCAACAGAAAATCTCGGATGCGTTTCTTGAACCGCTGTGTATCAAAGAAGGTTGCTCTGTTTTTGTGGACGCATTGGATTTTGAAAAGGTCGAGGACGGCATCCTGAACTGCAGCTTTGACTTTGAAATAGCTGTTGAGTTTATAGATGAAAGCGGTCTTGAAACTATGGAAGAACTTATAATGAATGAAATTGTGGAGGTGACTGCGGATGGATAAGCCTTATATTGATATTTTGTTTATGGGAAAAGGCGGCTCAAGCAAAGGAACGGTAATTCAGAATATTGGCACTTCCGATGCTGCGGAAACATCCGAAACCGCTTCACAGCATGACTGTTTCAGTATTTTCGGCAATCTTATCCTGACAGCAGAGATACCCGACATCATTTCTGCCGAAACGATACTCTCTTGTGAGGATGACGGCAGTATGAATGCAGGATTACAGCTTGCAGACGGATTTTACAATGATTATATTTTGGGTGAAATGAGCGAGGTGGAATAATGGATCTGAGAAAAACTTATAACGTGGTCGAGTGTGCCGGGTTTGCCGCAAACACCATAAATTCTATGGATGTAAATCTTGCGCGAGGTACGGCCGTTCAAAAATGGATAAACGAAAATTTTGCGGATATTTTTGAAGCTGTGGTAGAAAAAACAGGCTCGGAGGTGTACACCAATGTATATCTCAAAGGAACTACAAGCGGAATTTACATTCAGCAGCACACCAACACCAATTACAATTATACGGGTATCGTCCATAACTGCGTAAGGCAGGTAATATTAAGCGGACATCATCTTTTCAGAAACGAAGTCAATCTGCTTGTTGTGAAATCAAAGTACGGTGTTATCTGCGGCTTTTACAAGGATACCATTGGCGGCGCTGTTCGTGTTTTAGGCATAAAAACCGCAAACGGCTTTTTACCTATCCTGTTTAATGGTGACAAAATGTATGTGATGAGCCTTAATTCCGAAAGGTCGATAAACCTTCCTCTTCGCAGTACGATAGGCAACGCATATCTTGCGAGATTTGCCGTTCCGCTTAACGACCTTGTTTGCGAAAATGTCTACTGGTCTATGGGCGTGGGTGCGGATAACTGCGGTATTTTCAGAGTTAAAGGTAACGACACCGAATTTATAGAACTTCACAGCGATGTGAATTATAACGGTCTTGCCATGAAACTTGAAGAGCCTGCCGATGACGAGTTTTCGGATATTAAAAATCTGTGGATAAAGCCTGCCGAACCTGCGGAAGAAGAACCGGAAGATGCCGAGGAATGAGGTGTTATAAATGGAAAGTGAATTCAGAGAGATTTATAACATAACAGAATGTGCAGGCTGTTCAAGCAATATCGAAAACTCGCCGGAAGCGAATTCCGAGCGTGCCGAAGCAATAGCGGCTTGGTTCAAAAAGGAATTTTCGGATATTTTTGAAAGTGTTATTGAGAAAAAAAACAACAATGAAATTTATAACTGTATCTACTTCAAAGGTACGTCTAACGGTATTTATCTTCTGCAGCATACAACCACAGGCTACAATTATACGGGAATAATTCACAATTACACAAAACAAGGAGTTATCAGCTCTCATCATGCCTATAGAAATGAGGTCAAACTGCTTCTTGTAAAATCAAAATGCGGTTTTATAGCAGGTTTTTTTCGGGACCTTATCGGTTTAAATATCCGTATGTTGGCTATAAATACAAAAGCCGGTCTTGTTACTTTCGGAATGAACGGCGAAAAGGCATATTTGCTCGATAAAAATAATGAAAGAACCATTTATCTCACGAACCGCAGCGGAATTGAAAGTGTCTACCTTACAAAACTTGCGATTCCGTTTAAGGATTATATTTGTGATAACATTTACTGGTCTATGGGTATCAGTACAGATAACTGCGGTATTTTCAAGATCAACGGTGTTGACGGAGAGTTTATCGAGATAAGAAGCGATACAAATATAAACGGCATTGTTATGAAACTTGAAAAATGTACGGCACAGGATTATGCACACTTAATACCAATATGGAATGTTGAAGAAGATGCATAAATGCATTTTAATAAAGGAACTGAAAATGCGCCATCTGCGATGTCGGATTTTCAGATAGGAGGAACAATAAATGGCAACAAAACCAAGCATTATTATTACATTTAAACAGCTTGCTACCTCGCTTATCAAACGAAGTGAACGAGGTACGGCAATTCTGCTCTTGTCGGATGCCACCGTCAAGGAAACCGGCACCGTCAATGTAAAGGTCTATAAATCCGTGGCGGATATAGATGAAAACCTTTATACCGAAGAAAATGTCAAACACATCAAAAACTGCCTTGCTTATGCGCCTTATGAGGTAGTTGTGATAAGCTGCAACAGCACAAAGTTTTCGGACTTTGCAAAAGCCATTGTTACCACAAGAAGAACGGGCTGGATCGCTTTTGTCGGCAACGACACACCGCAGCCTGATCTGGCAAGTTGGATAAAGAGCATGGAACTGCAGGGGCATACATATAAAGCGGTCGGCACCAAAGCCGGAAACGACTGCAAGCAGTATGTATATTTTAATCAAAACGGCACCGACAGGAATGGTAACGCTGTTCTTGCCAAAAACTATCTTTCAAGTTTGCTCGGCATACTTGCAGGCTGTAACGTCAACAGAGGATGTACGAATTTCTTATGTACAGACCTTGCCGAAGTAAAAGAAGTCGACAATGTTGATACGGCTGTAGGTTCCGGTCAGCTCGTGCTTGCAAATGAGGTTGACGGTGTACGCATCGTTTCGGGCATCAACAGCCTTGTAACACTTAACGGCAATACGGCTACCGAAGATATGCAGTACATTGAAACGGTCGAAGCCATGAACCTTATTGCCGATGATATTCGTGACGAATTTAAAAACACCTATCAGGGTTCTTTCAAAAACAAATATATGAACCAGATGCTTTTCATCGGCGCGGTAAACGAGTATTTCGACCGCCTTGCCGCCGAGGATGTTCTCGACCGCGAGTTTGACAACAAAGCGGATATTGATGTTGATGCGCAGCGTTCCGCTTGGATGGGAACAGGCAAAGCCGAAGCCGAGGAATGGGACGAAAATATGGTAAGAAAAATGAGCTTCAAGCGTACCGTATTTATCGCTGCCAATATCAAGATATTAAACTGTATGGAAAACTTGAAATTCACTATCACAATGGAATAAGGGGGCGAACGTGAATGTTTGATGATAATCTCTTTTTAAAAGGCACTTCCGGCGAGGTGTTTCTCAATAACACCTTTCTTGAGGAAATAAACAAGATAAATATTAAGCTGACAGGCTCTTTTGAAGATTTTTCTCCCGTAGGAGATTTCAGCACTCACCATGTATATCAGGGTTATTCGGGCGAAGGTACGATGGAAGGTGCAAGAGTCAGCACAATGATAGATGCAGATCTTATCGAAGCCTATCAGAAGGGCGTAATGCCCGATTACAAAATTTACTCCAATCTCACAAATCCCAGCACGGGAGCAACGGAAAAATACATGATTACAGGTGTTCAGTTTACGGAAATATCGCCTGTCGATTGGGAGAGCAAAAAACTCGTTACACGCAGTATGCCTTTCACCTTTAACGCTATAAAGGTGCTTTCTACCATAGACTGATGGACAGCTACATTGAACTTGCCAAAGAAATACACAAGCGCAACAACAGCGCTAAAATAGGCATCTGCGTAGGCGAAGTTATAAGCAGGACTCCCGTTACCATTCGCATATATTTCAGCGGCGTACCCCTCGATTTTGATGAATTTTTCAATGTCGAGGGGCTTGTTAATGGAAATACGGGTGTGACAACGGGTGATCTGTATGTAAAGGAATATCCCATTGAGATCGGAGATAAATTTATCTGCATTGCAGGCAACGATAACCAAAGTCTATATCTGTTAGGCAGATTTGAAAGTATAGAAAAGCTGTTTATATATCTGGAGGAATAATTATGTTTCCGAGTAATTTTACCGAGCCTATATACACTACAGACGGAGTGACCGATACAGGCATTGATTTTTTATTTGATTATGAATCGGGACAGCATATTTTGAAAAAAGCTGTGCTTGCGGAATGCTCACAGCTTGAAACGGCGCAGCAGTATATTCAAAACGTGCTGCGTACATGGGTAAACAAGTTTAAGGTCTATACGCTTGAGGAAACCGAGGCTTTCGGTTTAAGCATCTATGAATACATCGGGAAACGCAATCTTCCTATGGGCTATTTAAACAGCGAAATGAAACGAGAGGTAACGGAACAGCTTTTAAAGCATCCTCTTATAACCGCTGTGTCCGATTGGAAAGGCAAGCGTGAAAAGCAGGGACTTGATATTTCGTTTACCGTAACACTTACGAACGGTGTCATCATTACCGTTGACCGTACCGTTACTGCTTATAATACGGGGTGATGTATGTGAAGAAAATCATACTTTATAAAGATGGAACAGGAGCAGACATAAGCCCCTTTGTCGGTGAACTTGGCTGGAGCGAAAGTACGGACACAGTCGGTGTTTCGGTCTCATTTGCCGTTC
>CANRCU010000008.1 GCA_947629215.1 uncultured Clostridia bacterium | reverse complement strand
CAGCGCTATACGGCAATAACTCCCAAATCAAAAGCCGTGCTTAACGATATAGGCACCGAGGAGCTTGCACATTTGGAAATGATAGGCGCTATTTGCCACCAGCTCAGCCGCGACCTTGATATAGAGGAAATAAAGAAATCGGGCTTTGACAGCTATTATGTTGACCACGGAACGGGCATATATCCCGCAAGCGCCTCGGGCGTACCGTTTACGGCGGCTGTCCTGCAATCAAAAGGCGACCCCGTAACAGACCTCTATGAAGATATGGCAGCAGAACAAAAGGCGCGTTCGACTTATGAATATCTTATGAATATGACCGACGACCCCGATGTTCTTGAACCGCTCAGATTTTTACGCGAGCGTGAGATAGTGCATTTTCAGCGTTTCGGCGAGGCACTTGAGGGCGTATGGGAAAAACTTGACAGTCAGCGTCAGTTTATTGTCAAAAAGCCCGAATGTATGGACGAGTGCAAAAGCGAGGAATAATATCAACGGCACAATATGACAAGAAAAAACTTTACAATCGGCGCTTTATATGGTAAAGTAGAAATATACAAAAAAACAAACGGAGGTTTATTCAAATGAAAAAATTACTCGGTCTTGCGCTTGCAACATTTATGCTGGCAGGCGTAGCAGGATGCAGCGGCGGCGCTGCGCCCGAAAGCGAAAACAATGAAACAACAGCACAGTCCGCTGAAAATGTCGGCGGCGAAACAACGGAAACATTTGACGGCGATAAGATAATCATAGGTCTTGACGACGAATTTCCGCCGATGGGTTTCAGGGACGAACAGAACGAACTTGTTGGCTTTGACATTGACCTGGCAAAGGCAGCGGGCGAAAAAATGGGTGTCGAAGTGGAATTTCAGCCTATCGACTGGGATACCAAAGAGCTTGAGCTGGACAGCGGTTCAATTGACCTGATTTGGAACGGCTTTACCATGACAGACGAACGTGTCGAATCCATGGAATTTACAAAGCCTTATCTTAAAAACACTCAGATAATCCTTGTTCCGCAGGATTCGGCTATACAGTCAAAAGCCGACCTTTCGGGCAAAATTGTCGGCTTGCAGGACGGTTCTTCCGCGCTTGATGCGGTAGAGGCCGATGAAATGGTATCAAGTCTTGGCGACGTTGTAAAATACGATACAAACGTTCTTGCATTCCAAGATCTTGCGATAGGCAGAGTTGACGCGGTAGTTGCCGATGAGATAGTCGTTAAATATTATCTTGCAAACAACGAAAATAATTTCAGGATAATCGAGGACGGTAATTTCGGCGACGAACTCTACGGTATTGCCGCAAAGAAAGGCAACACTGCGCTTATAGGCACACTTCAGGGCGCTCTTGACGAGCTGTCGGCAGACGGTACGGCAGCCGAAATATCCACAAAATGGTTCGGCGATGACATATACGAACATCCCGAAAGCGAAAGCTGAGAATTTCTTCCGATTTGTGAAAATACGGGTCGAACAGCGTACTCATATTCGACGGTTTTTTAGAAATCTTTGTATGGGGTGTCGCAAAACTAAAATATTTGCTAAAAAGTGAATTTTTAGATAAAGGTTACTTGCAAAATTTTTCTAAGTAACTTTGGCGTCGCAGACTAATATCCGCAGGCGGAATCGAATTTCGCCGAGGAAAAGAGCGAGTCGCCGACCAACGGTCGGCACGAGCCTCTTTATTCATTGTGAAAAAACTGAATGAAATGCTTGCATTTCATTCAAGGGGGGTGTCGCAAATCGACACCCCTATAATAGTAAGACCCACCTCTTAAAAGGCGGTCTTACCCGGTCGATAAAATAAAGGAGTGACTTTTATGCCGCTTAACGAATGGATACCCCAGATGCTTACGGGCTGCGAGCTGACGTTGAAGCTGTTTTTTATAACAATAGCTCTGTCTATGCCGCTGGGGCTTTGCCTGACGTTTCTATATACCTCAAAAAACCCCGTTATAAGCCGTATAGTCGGGTTTTACATATTGATAATGCGCGGAACGCCGCTGCTTTTGCAGATATTTTTCGTATACTTCGGTCTGCCGTATATGCCGCTTGTGGGCAAGTATCTTGTTATAAAAGACAGGTTCAATGCAGGCGCTATTGCTTTTATACTGAATTACGGCGCTTACTTTGCCGAGATATTCAGGGGCGGCCTGCTCTCGGTCGACAAAGGACAGTATGAGGCGGCTAAAGTTTTGGGGCTGACCGATATGCAGACAAGAACAAAAATTGTACTGCCTCAGATGTTCAGGATAGCTCTGCCCGCCATATCAAACGAGGCGATAATACTTATAAAAGATACGGCGCTTATAACCGCCATAGGTCTTACCGACTTGTTGAAAGTGACACAGAGCATTGTCAACAGAACCACGCAAATATCGGCGTTTGTGGTCGCAGCGGCATTTTACCTTGTGATGAGTTATGCGCTGACCTTTGTTTTTAAACTTATCGAAAAGAAATTTGAGTATTAGGAGGGAATGAAATGATAGAAGTTCGGCATCTGAAAAAAAGTTTCGGTTCTCTCCATGTACTCAGGGATATTGACCTTAAAGTTGAAAAAGGTGATGTGGTAGCCATTCTTGGACCGTCGGGTTCGGGCAAAAGCACATTTTTGCGCAGCCTTATAGATTTGGAAGAGGCAGACGGCGGCGACATCATCATAGACGGCAAATACCTTTGCAAAGACGGAAAATATCCGAAAAATAAAGAGAAAAAAGCTATACTCGACAAAACGGGCATGGTATTTCAGCATTTTAATCTTTTTCCGCATATGGATATAGAAAAAAATCTTATGCTTGCGCCGCTTATGCAAAAAAAAGGCAGCAGGGCGGATATAGCCGCACTTGCGCTTGAAATGCTCACAAAAGTCGGTCTTGCCGATAAGCTGCACGAAATGCCGAAGAATTTGTCGGGCGGTCAGAAACAGCGTGTCGCAATTGCGCGTGCGCTTATGTTAAAACCCGATGTAATGCTGTTTGACGAGCCGACATCGGCGCTTGACCCCGAATTGACGGGCGAAGTGCTGAATGTAATAAGAGAGCTTTCAAAAGAAAATATGACTATGCTTATCGTTACGCATGAAATAGGGTTTGCAAGAGAGGCAGCCAATAAGATACTCTTTCTTGACGGGGGGTATACGGCGGCTTTCGGCTCGCCCGAAGAAGTGCTTGAAAACAGCGGCAGCGAAAGGATAAACGCCTTTCTCAAAAAAGTTTTGTAAGTATATATTGTCAATAAAGCGGCACTCGGGTGTCGTTTTTATGTCGAAAAAGTCCTGTTGGGACTTTTTCGAGTTTAAGCATAAGTATAAACAGCTCGTTCCGGCAACTCTAACGAGTTTTGAAACTCGCTGTTTTCCTCGGCAAAAGCACTTTTGGCTACGCCAAAAGCCGCACTTCGTGCGTCCGCATTGCTTTTTTGCGGTGCATAGAAAATAAATTTCGCCTGCGGATATTAGTCTGCGACGCTTTAAGTTAGTTTTACAAAAAAATTTTTGACGGTCTTAAAGCGGCACTCGGGTGTCGTTTTTTTATAGAAAAATTTTCGTAAATTCTCAAAGTAAATGCAACAATCAAAAAGACCTTGCATTTACTTTGAAAAATCGGTTGCAGTAAGTATGAAAAAAACAAAAAAAGACTATAAAAACACTGAAAATAGAAAAAATAAGGCACGACAAAAAAGCCCGAGAAACGAAATTCTCAGACTAAACGCAACCACGGTTGCATTTACTATGAGAGATATATCTGTCGAAAAATTACGCCACCCTTGACAATAGAAGAAAAAGTGGGTGGAGTAAATTACCAACGGCGACGAACTCAAAAACATTCACTTTATTTTGTCCCGTTGATATATAAATTGTACCACTTTTTCTCTGCCATTGTCAAGGGCTGAAGTCGCCTTCGGCGATGGCGCTTACATTCGGATCCGAATCTAAAAACATTCACTTTTCTCAGACTAAATGCAACCATTGTATTCTTCTCAAAGTAAATGCAACAACTAAATTACACTGTTGCATTTACTTTGAAAATTTACTATAGAAAAATTTTTTAAAAAAATATTTGCAAAACACTTGACAAAACAAAAAAAGAGGAGTAATATGTATAAAGATTAGTTTAGTCTAACTAATTAGCAGGTTCGGCGCTATGCGCTCAATATTGTTTTTGGAGGTGGTCTTATGCCTTTATCAATGGCATCCATAGGTACAAAATATACCATACACAATGTAGGCGGCAGCGACAAAACAAGGCATTATCTGCAAAGTCTTGGCTTTACGCAGGGCGCAGACGTTATTGTTGTTTCAAAAACGGGCGGCAATTTTATTGTAAATGTACGTCAGGTACGCATAGCAATAGACAGCCGCATGGCAAATAAGGTCATGCTGGGCTGAATATAAAGAAGGAGGCATTTTATGAAAACTTTGAAAGACACAAGACCCGGCGAAAATGTCAGGGTATTGAAATTAAACGGCGAAGGCGCTGTAAAACGCAGGATAATGGACATGGGCATAACAAAAAATACCGATGTATATGTGCGCAAGGTAGCGCCGCTCGGCGACCCGATAGAGCTGACGGTCAGGGGTTATGAGCTGAGCATACGCAAAGCCGACGCGCAGATGATAGATGTTGAGTAAGGCAGCATATGCCTTATTTTTTGAAGTATAAGTTAGTTAATTATAACTAATATATCTGAATATAAAAGAACACAAAATATTTTTCAAAAACGAAAGGAGATAATCATGGCACTTACAATTGCTTTGGCAGGCAACCCCAACAGCGGCAAAACAACACTGTTTAACGCTTTGACGGGTTCAAACCAGTTTGTGGGCAACTGGCCCGGCGTAACCGTTGAAAAAAAAGAGGGAAAGCTTAAATACAACAAGGATGTGACCGTGGCAGACCTTCCGGGCATATATTCGCTTTCGCCCTATACGCTTGAAGAGGTGGTCTCGCGTAATTATCTTTTGGAAACAAGCCCCGATGTCATACTTAATATAATAGACGGCACAAATCTTGAACGCAATCTTTACCTTACAACGCAGATACTTGAAATAGGCATACCTACGGTAATTGCCGTAAATATGTCGGACGTGCTTGAAAAAACAGGTCAGAAAATAGATACAAAAGCCCTTTCGGACGCCCTTGGCGCCAATGTTATTGAAATATCGGCGCTGAAAGGCACTAATATCAAAGAGGCTGCGGATATGGCAGTTTCGGCTGCAAATACTAAGGCGCAGAAAATAAAGCACAGTTTCTCGGAAAAAGCCGAAAATTACATAAGCCGCGCGGAAACCCTTATAGGCGATGCCGCAGACGAAAGCAAAAGACGGTTTTTTGCTATAAAATTGCTTGAAAGAGATGATAAGGCGATCGGTTCGATGAAAAACCGTATTACGGACGAACTTGTCGATGAATTTGAAAAAGCCTTTGACGACGACGGCGAAAGTATAATCACAAACGAAAGATACGAGTATATAACAGGCATAATAGGCAGATGTATGACCAAAAAAGCGGGAGAAAAACTTTCATTATCCGACAAAATCGACAGGATAGTCACAAACAGGATACTGGCGCTGCCGATATTTGCGATAGTTATGTTTATAGTGTACTATATTTCCGTAACGACTGTGGGAACATATGTTACCGATTGGACAAACGACGGGCTTTTCGGCGACGGCTGGTATCTTTTCGGCAGCGGCAGAGCGGCTTTTGATGAAGCGTCTGCCGAATACGAAGATGCTCGGGCAAAAATAAGCGCATTTATCGAAACAGCCGACGAGGCGGGTCTTGACGTTTCGGCATTTGATGCGGAGGAAGAGCCTACACCCGAAAACTTCGGCACTTGGATACCGGGCGTTCCCGTTGTTGCGGAAAACATACTTTCCGATATAAACTGCGCCGACTGGCTTTCGGGGCTTATACTTGACGGCATTATCGCAGGTGTGGGCGCTGTACTCGGCTTTGTGCCGCAGATGCTTGTGCTGTTTATTTTTCTTGCATTTCTTGAATCCTGCGGATATATGGCAAGAATAGCTTTTATTATGGACAGGATATTCCGCAGGTTCGGTCTTTCGGGCAAATCGTTCATACCTATGCTCATAGGCACCGGCTGCGGTGTTCCGGGTATTATGGCATCAAGAACGATAGAAAGCGAACGCGACCGCCGAATGACGGTCATGACAACGACCTTTATCCCCTGCGGCGCAAAACTGCCTATAATAGCGCTGATAGCGGGCGCACTTTTCGGCGGCGCCTCATGGGTAGCACCAAGCGCATATTTTGTGGGTGTTGCCGCAATTGTCGTTTCGGGTATAATACTTAAAAAGACGAAGATGTTTTCGGGCGACCCTGCTCCGTTTGTCATGGAACTGCCCGCATATCATCTGCCGACGGTCGGCTGCGTACTCAGAAGTATGTGGGAAAGAGGTTGGTCGTTTATCAAAAAAGCGGGTACGATAATTCTGTTATCGACGATTTTTATTTGGTTTGCTTCAAATTTCGGCTTTACCGAAGGCGGTTTCGGCGCTGTTGAAGATTTGAGCGACGGTATACTTGCGGATATAGGCAAAATTATTGCACCCGTTTTTTCTCCGCTTGGCTTCGGCAACTGGAAAGCTGCTGTTGCGGCTATAACGGGTCTTGTGGCAAAAGAAAACGTTGTCGGCACTTTCGGCATACTCTACGGTTTTGCCGAAGTTTCCGAAGACGGCGCGGAAATATGGGGTACACTTGCTGCGGATTATACAATGCTCGGCGCATATGCTTTTCTTGTGTTCAATCTGCTCTGCGCACCTTGTTTTGCGGCTATCGGCGCTATCAAACGTGAGATGAACTCTCCCAAATGGACAGTCTTTGCCATAGCTTATCAGACAGTTTTTGCCTATGTTATATCACTTTGCATCTATCAGATAGGCACATTTATAACAACGGGCGCTTTCGGTGTAGGCACCGTTGTGGCATTTATCTGCGCTGCGGCGCTGATATACCTGCTTATAAGACCTTATAAGGAAAGCACCGTACTTAAACTTGCCGTTGAAAGATAGGAGGAATGCCTTATGTTAACTTTTATTACGACAAATATCGGTACAATAATAACGGCGGCAGTGCTTATTATCGCTGTCGGGGCAGCAATAGCAAGTATTGTTAATGACAGAAAAAAAGGCAAGGGATGCGGCTGCGGTTGTGAAAATTGCGCACATAAGTGCAAATAATTTTAAAAAGGCTTTTCGTTGTATGATAATGAAAAGCCTTTTTTCTTTGCTTTAAGGAACTTATATAGCCGTCTTGACCGCCCCGAAATTTTATGTTATAATCCGAAATATATCAAATGTTTAACTATGAGGTAATATATATGAATGTAAATAATGTAAAATTGGAGGCTGTTGCCGTTAAAAAAGAACAGTACCCCACAGGCGGTCTGCCCGAGATAGCATTTGCGGGGAAATCCAACGTCGGCAAAAGCTCACTTATAAACACAATGATAAACAGAAAAGCGCTTGCGCGTACCAGCCAAAATCCGGGCAAAACGCGTACAATAAATTTTTATAATGTAGAAGAAAAGCTGTTTTTCGTAGATTTGCCGGGTTACGGTTATGCCAAAGCGCCGAAATCGGAACAACAAAAATGGGGTAAAATGATAGAAGATTATCTTTTAAAAAGAGAAGAGCTGCGCGCGATAATCATGCTTGTGGATATACGTCACGAACCGGGCGAAAACGATATTATGATGTATGACTGGCTGAAACACTACGATTATGATATAATCATAGCTGCAACAAAAAGCGATAAATTGAAAAGAAGTCAGCTTGATAAACATAAAAAAATGCTTAAAAATGCATTGGATCTTGAAGAAAACGATATACTCATACCTTTCAGCAGCGAGAATAAAAGCGGCAAAGAGGAACTCTGGACAGTGATAGAGGAAATTTGCGGTATAGAACGATAATAGTCTATCGATTTGCAAAGCGTCTGTGTTTCGCTTCACTGAAAATATTTATGTGTTTAAATCTAATTACAAATTTTTAAAGTATTTCCGAACAAATAAAACGACCCCGAAAATTTCTTCAAAAACTTTCGGGGCTAAATAAAAGTTTTCATCAAACCTTTTGAAAAAGGCTTGTGGGATCTGCGTTATTCAAGATAATCCTTCAGTTTTTTACTTCTGCTCGGATGCCTTAGTTTCCGCAGCGCCTTCGCCTCTATCTGGCGTATACGTTCACGGGTGACATTAAATTCCTTACCGACTTCCTCCAAGGTACGCGAACGCCCGTCTTTAAGCCCAAAACGCAGCATAAGCACTTTTTTTTCACGGTCGGTCAGCGTATTCAGCACTTCCATCAGCTGCTCTTTAAGCAAAGTCGACGCTGCCGCCTCGGCAGGCGCCGGTATATCCTCATCGGGTATAAAATCGCCAAGATGGCTGTCCTCCTCCTCGCCTATCGGCGTTTCAAGCGACACCGGTTCAAGAGAAATTTTTCTTATTTCACGCACTTTTTCTTCCGACATCTGCATACTTTCGGCAAGCTCCTTATCGGTAGGCTCTCTGCCGTTTTCCTGCAAAAGCTGACGCGAGAGCCTTATCAGCTTGTTTATTGTTTCGACCATATGCACGGGTATGCGGATAGTCCTTGCCTGGTCAGCGATAGCGCGGGTTATGGCTTGCCTTATCCACCATGTTGCATAGGTCGAAAACTTGTAACCCTTGCGGTAATCAAATTTTTCGACAGCCTTTATAAGACCGAGGTTACCCTCTTGTATAAGGTCAAGAAACTGCATACCGCGGCCGACATAGCGCTTTGCGATACTTACGACCAATCTGAGGTTAGCTTCGGCAAGGCGGCTTTTAGCGTGCTCGTCGCCAAGCTCTATGCGCTTTGCAAGCTCGGTCTCCTCCTCTGCGCTCAGCAGCGGCACCTTACCTATCTCTTTAAGATACATACGTACATGATCGTCGGTATTGACGCTCGCCTCCGCAACGGACAAGTCAAGCTCCTTCTCGTCGTCATCTTCGCTGTCCTCCAACTCGATACCGCCAAGAATATCTATCCCCTGGCTTTCAAGGTATTCCTCCACCTTGTCAAGCTGTTCCGGCTGAAGATCCATATCGGCAAAATAATCCAGTATTTCTTTATATTCAAGTAAGTTTTTCTTTTTCTTTGCGATCGCAAGCATCTCTTTCATTCGCTGTGCAAACAAAGTCGACATATCTTCTGTAAGTTTCAAAACAATCTTCCTTTCCGATATTTTAATTAATCGGTCTTAATTTACTTCTTAACCGGCTGTCCAGTTCCTTTTGTTCCTTGAGCAGCTGTTTCACCTTTTGATCATCCGTTTCACTGTTGAGTCGTCTTTCCAGCTCATCTGCTTTTATTTTCCTAACGCTGTCAAAAAGTGCTTTATACTTCTGCTCCGAATTATTGTACGGAAGTCTGCCCGTGAATACAAGCGCTGCCCGTGATTGCAGAGCCGTATCCTCGGGGTCTAAATAAGACATCACATCAGCCTCGCTCACGGGTTTGCCGCGTTTATGCAAATAGGCTATAATATCATATAATTTTATATACAGCTCGTCTGCAAGCTCCGTTTTGTCCATTACATCGGCAACACGCTCAAACAGTGCCTTGTCGGTCGCTATCAGATTTATGAGGCTGCTTCTTGCGTCCTCGGCGGCATTGCCTATTATCATATCTTTAACGCGCGGATCGGGCTGTGCTGCGCTGTCGTTATTCTGCCTTGCGCCCGACCTGCGTATACGCATTGTTTCGGTTTTAAGTGTTTCGGGCGAAACACCCGTGCTTTTCGCAATTTCGTTTATATATACATCAAGAGTTATCTCGTTTTCGGCATCGGCCAATATCCGCACTGCCTCGCTTATAAAATTTATTTTGCCGTCGGCATCGTCAAGGGAGTATTTTTTTCTCAGCAGCCCTATTCTGAATATCATCGGGCTGACTGCATTTTTCAGTAATTTGGCAAAAGCCTCCGCGCCGAATTTTTTTATAAATTCGTCGGGGTCTTTGGCTTTTACGACCTGCATCACACGGCACTTTATATCGGCTTTCGCCAACACGGGCAGTGCCTTCAGCACCGCTCTTTCGCCTGCCTCGTCGCTGTCGAAAAGCACGACCATATTTTTTGTATACCGCTGCAAAACGGATGCGTGTTTGTCGTTAAAAGCCGTTCCGCAGGCAGCGACCGCGCTTTTAAAGCCGGCTTGATAAAGCGATATAACATCCATATATCCCTCAACAAGTATAAACTCACGTTCGCCCGACCTTCGGGCAAAGTTCAGATTATACGGGTTGTAACTTTTGCTGAATATCTCCGTATCGGGCGAATTTAAATACTTTGCTTCCTCTTTGTTGTCGCTGAGCCGCCTGCCGCCGAAAGCAATTATATTGTCCGAGGCATCTATTATAGGGAACATCACTCTGTTGCGGAACCTGTCATAAAATTTTCCGCTTTTCCCCTTGCTTGCAAGCCCGCTTTTAACTATCATTTCGCTTTCAAAGCCCGAGTCGATCAAAAAATTATACAATTTATCCCAGCTGTCGGGGGCATAGCCAAGCCCGAATTTTTTTCTTATCGGTATACTTATACCTCGTTCGTCAAGATATTCCCTTGCGGCTGCGCCCATATCTGCATTAAGGCAGTCATAATAAAACCTTGCCGCTTTTTTGTGCATTTCGCGCAATTTTTCTTTAACGGCACGTTTTTCCGAGTCCTCTTTGGGGTTTGTATTTTCGGGCAGGGTATAATTTATACGCCTTGCCAAAAATCTGACTGTTTCGGGGAATGACAGATTTTCCATTTCGGATATGAATCTGAAAACATTACCGCCTGCGCCGCAGCCGAAACAATGATATATCTGCTTTTCACGGTTAACGGTGAAAGACGGAGTTTTTTCGTTGTGGAAAGGGCAAAGCCCAAAATAATTAGAACCCTTGCGCGTAAGCTTGACATAATCGCCCACTACACTTACAATATCATTCCCACTCCTTATATCCATTATCACATCTTCGGGATAATACATTCCAAACCACTCCAAACAGCCTGTGTCGCACAGCCATATCCGTTCAACTGCGGGGTCAATCCCCCGTCTTTTGTAAATTTCGACAGACAAAGCAAAAATCCTTTTTTTATTTTATTTTTTCTTGTCGTAAAAAAACTATTTCAGACCAAGCCGCTCATATTGTTTACGGGCATATCTGTCGGTCATACCCGCAACATAATCCGTAACGACCTGTTCTTTTGTGGCGTTGTCATGCGTCCTGAATTCGCAGGGTACTCTGTCAAAATTTTCTATATAATACTCATATATCCTGCTTAGAAAAACACCGTAGGTCTCTCTTTCGGTTTTGAGCTGTTTTGCGCGGTATACGTTTTTAAAAAGATACGAACGCAGCCTATACATGGCGTCACGCACTTCGGGCGTCATTAAAATATCGTTTTTGTCCATACTGTTACTTACTATGTCACGTATCAGAAAATCTATTCTCTTACGTGATGTTCCGCCTAAAATTTCCGTACAATCTTTGGGAAGGTCGTCCTCCGTTATTATGCCGCCGCGTATGGCATCGTCAATATCGTGGTTTATATATGCTATTTTATCGGATATTTGAACCGCCTTGCCTTCAAGGGTATACGGCGAACCTGCGCCCCTGTGGTTGAGTATACCGTCCGTGACTTCATACGTCAGATTCAGACCTCTGCCGTCTTTTTCGACAAAGCGCACCACTCGCACGCTTTGTTCGTTATGCCTGAAACCGCCCGGAACAACATTGTTAAGGTCCTCTTCACCAAGATGCCCGAACGGTGTGTGTCCTAAGTCATGTCCCAAGGCAACAGCCTCCGTCAAGTCCTCGTTGAGCCGCAGAGAAACAGCTATTGTACGCGCTATCTGCGATACCTCAAGCGTATGAGTAAGGCGTGTGCGGTAGTGGTCGCCTTCGGGCGATATAAACACCTGAGTTTTGTGCATAAGCCGCCTGAAAGCCTTGCTATGTATTATTCTGTCCCTGTCACGCTGAAAACAGGTGCGCAGCTCACAGGGTTCTTCATCTCTTTCCCGTCCTTTAGAATATATGCTTTTTGCGGCATATTCCGACAGCCCGTCTATCTCGGCTTGCTCGTTCCTTTCGCGAATATTCAATTGCAGCGCCCCTTTCCTACAAATTCGTCTACCTATTAATATACTGCGTTTATGCGCAAAATCCTTTTTTTTGACAAAAAGTTTTATCTGCTTTATATTGAAACCGCCTGTAGCCTATGTTATAATTAATATAGTTTGTCTTATACGAAACACGGGTTTGACAAACCGTTTTTTATAAGTTATAATTAAATCGAGGTGAAAAAAATATGGATAAATTTTCGGATATGATCTCAAGACCGCTGTGTGAGGCTTTCAGAGCCTGCGGTTACGACCCGTCTTACGGTGTTGTCAGCCGTTCTTCACGCCCCGATCTTTGTGAATTTCAGTGCAACGGCGCTATGAGCGCAGCAAAGGCGTACAAAAAAGCGCCCTTTGTCATTGCCGATGAAGTGATGGAAAAACTTGGAGAATGTGACATATATAAAAAAGCTCAGGTCGTAAAGCCCGGGTTTATAAACATAGATATAAACGAAGAATTTCTGCTTGAATATGTGCTTGAAATGCATGAGAGTCGCAATTTCGGCGCCGAAGATACAGGCGAGGGGGAAACCGTTGTCATAGACTACGGCGGTCCCAACGTTGCAAAGCCGCTTCACGTTGGTCATCTGCGTCCCGCAATAATCGGCGAATGTCTTAAAAGATTGAAAAGAGCCTGCGGTTACAATGTCATAGGCGATGTGCATCTTGGCGATTGGGGGCTGCAAATGGGGCTTGTTATAGAGGGTCTTTTTGAAAAATATCCGCTCACGGGCAATTATGAAAATTATATTGCGGATAACGGTATAACTATTTCCGATTTGGAAAAAATTTACCCCGAAGCGAGCGCACGTTCAAAAACCGATGAGGGATTTTCCGAACGCGCGCACAAAGCAACTTTTGCTTTGCAAAGCTACGACGCAAAATATTACTCGGTATGGAAACAGATCGTGGATATATCCATAGCCGATCTGAAAGAAAATTATAAAAAACTCGAAGTTGATTTTGATATATGGAAGGGCGAAAGCGACGCGCAGCCGTATATTCCCGATATGATAGAAAAGCTTGTGTCGGGCGGTATAGCGTATAAAAGCGAAAATGCGCTCGTTGTGGACGTAAAGCAGGACGATGACAAAATAGAGATCCCGCCTTGTATCATTCTTAAATCGGACGGCGCAAGTCTTTACACTACTACCGACCTTGCAACGCTTATTGACCGTGAAAAGAATTACAGCCCCGACGAGGTGATTTATGTTGTAGACAACCGACAGGAGCTGCATTTTAAGCAAGTATTCCGCTGCGCAAGAAAAGGCGCGCTTATCCCCGACAAAACAGAGCTTGTCTTTCTTGGGTTCGGTACGATGAACGGACCCGACGGGAAGCCGTTCAAGACCCGTGACGGTGGTGTTATGCGGCTTGAAGACCTGCTCGGTCAGATAACCGACAAGGTACGCAGCCGTATGCTCAAAGCTGAGGATATATCATATGAAGAATATGATGCAAATGTGCATCATGTTGCGCTTTCCGCATTAAAATACGGGGATCTCTCAAATCAAATATCCAACAACTATATTTTTGATGTGGATAAATTCTGTGAGTTTGAAGGAAACACAGGCCCGTACATATTGTATACCATAGCGCGTATAAATTCGGTCTGCGCAAAGTATAACGAAAAATTCGGGAAACTTGACAGCAAGATCTTTGGTATATACGGCGAAACCGACAAAAAGATATATCTTACACTGGCAAATTTTGGTGAGATGCTTGGGAATGCCTGTGAAAATAACGCTCCGCACAGGATATGCCAATACATATATCAGCTGTGCAATGAGTTGAACCGTTTTTATCATGAGATAAAGATACTTTCCGAGGAAGATGACAATAAGCGCAGCTCTTATATCGGGCTTATTACGTTTGCAAGGGATATTCTTGCTTTCTGTACGGGTATACTCGGTTTCAGTGTACCGACAAGAATGTAAAGTATTATGGGCGATGCCCATACCCCACAAAGCTTTTGTTTAAGGGGGTGTCGCAAATCGACACCCCCTCGTTTTATTTGACTTTATTTGCTCCGACATTCTTTTAAACCTTACAAACACAGTCAAGGATATTCGCACTGCGTACTCACAACCTATGGCTTTTGCAAAGCCTTTTTTAGTATTTCTATTGCAAATAGCGGGCTTTGGTAAATTAATCCTCACCTTTTGGTTAATATCTTTGGCTTCTTTACATCAACTATCGGTCCTTAAAGTTGCCTCTCCGCTTGAAATATTCACAAGCCCGTCACCCGTATCTATAACAAGCTCGCCGTTTTCGGATATATCCACCGCAATGCCGTTTATACGCTGTCCTTTTGAAACTGCCGTTACCTCGCGGTCAAGGTTTATACAAATTTTTTTGTATTCGTCCAGAAAAACGCCAAAACCCTTTTCGCAGAATATTTTATAATACTCTTTCAGCATCTGCATAAGTTTGGCTATCATCTCGCTGCGTTTATATTTTATGCCGCTTTCAAGCAATATCGAGGTCGCTTTTTCTTTTAACTCATCGTCAAATACAGTCTGATTAACGTTTATGCCTATGCCCACGACCGCAAACAATATCCTGTTTACTTCCGCCTGCATTTCCGTCAATATCCCGACGACTTTTTTGCCGTTTATAAGAACATCGTTGGGCCATTTTATTTTTGCGTCCGCCTTAGTCATATCACGTATGGTCTTTACGACGGCAAGCCCCGAAATAAGTGTTATTTGAGCCACACTTTCAAAACCTATATCCGGATAAAGCACCACACTTATATAGATATTTTTGTTGTGCGGGCTTTCCCATTCACGCCCAAGCCTGCCCTTGCCCGCCGTTTGGCTGTTTGCCGCAACAAAGAAAAATTCTTTGCAGCCGTCAAGCGCGAACCGCTTTGCCATATCGTTTGTGGAAGTCAGTCTTTCATAAAAAGCATGACCCCCAAGACCGAGCAATTCCCTTGCGTTCAGTACATCTCCTTCGGTATTCAGCTTATAACCCCTGTTCTTTGTGGAAATTATATTGTAGCCTTCGTTTTTAAGGGCAGTTACGGTTTTCCACACAGCTGTTCTGGATACCCCTAAACTATCTGCAATTTCCTGTCCCGAAACATAACCGTCGGCGCTTTTGAGCATATCAAGGAGTTTCTCTTTCAAAAAAAGACCTTCTTTCGGTTAAAATCTCACATCTGCTCTATTTTATCATATAAATCATAGAGGTACTGTGTTTTATTCTCCAGTATGAAATAATGCCGCACATAAAAACCAAGCGTTACAACAAAAATAAACAACGCTCCCAACACAGCAAGGTTTGTACTCATAAAAAACAAAAAAATGCAAAGCATGGCAAAAAGCCCGAAAAACATTGTTACCACAAGATGTATGAACCGTTCGTGCTGTATGTAAGCTATCCACCTTGCAAGATATTTCAGATACTCTTCCTTGCCCGAGGGATCACCCGCGCGGATAAAATCCTCGGCTTCTTTTACACGTGTAAGTACGGTTTTTTCCATATAAATGCCCCCTTTGTATATCGCATCATTCAAGAAATTTATCCCTGAGCGCCGTTATATCCTCATCGGAAAGACCAAGCCCGTCTGTCAGATAATTTTGAACAGAGCCATACTCATTATTTATGCTATTCAATGCAAGATGCAGAAAGTCTTCGCTTACGGCTGCTGCCGTACCGACATATTCCTTTGTTTCGTCCTCGTTGAGCCCCAACTCGTCAGCCTTTTTTTTCGTTTCGGCAATAAGTTCCTCGTATGCCCTGTTTGTCAGCAGATAATCTTGTTTTACGGTATCGTCGTCCGCACCAAGGGCATATAGCAGCAATACCGCCGCCATACCCGCACGATCTTTCCCCTGAGAACAGTGCCACAAAACAGCCTCTCCGTCCCCAAGCTGCAAAAGTGTATCGAAAAACGCGCGGTATGCCGCCTTGCCTTCGTCGGTCACAAGCATTTTTTCATAAATAGCCGAAAGACCTTTGTGTTTCGCAAGCGTTATCATCACCTGTTCCTTATCGCCCGTTTTTGCCGCCTCAGCCATTGCCGACATTGTTTCCTCATCATACAGATTTTGGGTAAACACGGGTATTGCAATAACTTCGGCGCCTTCGACCGCCTTATCGGGTTTTTGCGCCCTCGTCGGTCAAATTATCAAGCGCAGCGCTTCTTAACAAGACCCCGTCTTTTATTTTTCTGCCGTCCGAGCAAACATATCCGCCAAGCTGACGCGCATTGTTCACGCCGTCAAGCTCTATGCTCTGTGCTTCAAGTGTTATCTCGGGTATTTTTCCGGCGGTATCGGTACTTGCCTGTATATTGTTTTCCGCGCCTTTATCCGGAACAGTACCGCAAGCCGCTGCCGACATAGTAAGTGCTGCAGCCATAATTGCCAACATTCTCCTTCTCATTTCACATATCTCCTATAACTTTTGCCGCCTCGGCGATCTCGGCTGAATACGGCAATACGCTTTCTCTTACCCTGTTTGCGAGAAACTCTGTTCTTTCTTTATTTTTTCTTTCAAAAAGATGTACCGCATATGCCTCGCGCACCGCTGCAAACGCCTTTACGCCGTCTATAACAAAACCGCGTTTTTCCTCCGGTACATCGGCAAAATATTTATTCAAAAACATATTCAGAAAACGTCCGCACATTTCGTTATCCATACCGAGCATTCTTTCGCCTCTGTTCACACTCGGCAAATATGTATATACAAAATATATGCCTGCAATATCGTATATCGGGTGACCGCGCATTATTTCGTCCATGTCTATAAGCAGCAGATCACCGTCCTGAACCATTATATTTTTGGCGTGCATATCACCGTGTACCATTGACTGCTTTTCACCGACCGAATTTAAAATATCAACAAAAGCAGCCCATTCATCGTCGGTCATATAATTTTTTATCGTTTCGGAAAGCAATTTTATATAAACGTCTTTCGTCTGCGGACAGTCCACATCGCCGAAATCGGTCGAATGTGTACAGCGTATCATATCTACATACTTATCCATATATTCTTCAAAACGTTCCGGTTCTTTTACCATATGCGTGGCAAGCATATCCGAACGAATCATCTCCAACACAACACCATACATTGAGCCGCATTTCACAATATCGTAGGAAATAGCCGTCGGAACGCCTTTTACAAATGCTTTTTTGGCATAGTCTATTTCACGTTTTATGCTGTCTATGCCCGAAACCTTATAAATTTTTACTATTGTATCGGCGTCAAGACGGTAGACAACGCCAAAACCGCCTTCCCCGATGACTTCGCAGCCGTCAACCGAAATTTCGCGCACTGCTCTTTCAATATTGATTATATCCGCAAAACCCGTCACCTCGAATATGTTGTACACCTCAGCCGACACATTTGTCACCTTTGAATCGGGTACGGCTTTTTTCAATTTCAGAATAGTCCTCAACCCTGCGCTTGAGATATAATCGCTATCGGTAGCATCAAGCACAACGCTTTCGGCGCCGTTTTCTTCCTTTAACGCAAATATTTCTTTTTCAACTTCGGCAGCATTGCCCGAATCTATTCTTTCACATAATTTTATTGTAAGTATTCCGTTTTCAAATTTACTGTCCATTTGTTGACCTCCTTATAATGCCAAAAGTCAATGATATTCTTACTGCATTAGCCGACGGCTTTTACCAAAGCTTTTGTCTATTATAACATATTTTTATTTTAATTAAAAGTTTTTTATGGATATTTTATTGAAATTTAAATATAAAAGTGATAAAATAAAAAAAACGGAAAGGACGGATAATATGGATATAGAATTTTTACTTTTGCTGCAAAATTTAAGAGAAGCAAGCGGCGGGATATTAAACGGTTTTTTTGAACCGGTAACAAAACTTGGCGAGACCTCAATTCTGATGTTCGCCATAGGGATAATATACTGGGCGTTTGATAAAAACAAAGGTATATTTCTTATGTTTTCACTGTTTACAAACAGGATAATAAACGGGTTCGTTAAAATAACAGCCTGCGTTTACCGCCCGTGGATAAGGGATGCCAGGATAACGCCCGTACCTGCGGCGCAGGCGGACGCAACAGGTTATTCTTTCCCGAGCGGCCATACCGCAAATGCGGTCAGCTGCTGGGGCGGACTTGCGCTGAACACAAAAAAAGGCTTTAAATGCCCGAAATGGCTTTCCGCGCTGTTGGTCGTACTGGTCTTGCTTATAGGTTTTTCGCGGAATTATCTTGGCGTACATACGCCGCAAGACGTTATTGTTGCCCTTTTGATAGGTATAGCCGTTTTGTTTGCCATGACAAAACTCATGTCTTTTGCCGAAAATAACCCCAAAGCCGATATATGGATAATGCTTGGCGGTACTGCGCTTTGCGTATTGCTGATAATCTATGCTGCGCTGAAGTCCTACCCCGTGGACTATGCCGCCGACGGTTCCGTTATAGTCGAGGGTTCAAAAATGGCTGTCGACTCATATAAAAACGCCGGTATGGGCATCGGTTTCTTTACAGGCTGGTTTGTCGAAAAACGCTTTGTTAAGTTTTCGACCGATAAAAGCAAGACCGAAAATATGATAAGACTTATTTTCTGCATATTTACCTATAAAGTGCTTGACAGTCTTTCGGGTAATATAGTCGATATGCTCACAAATGCGGGGCTTGGTTCGGGTATGGCAAAGGCGCTTATGCAATTTGTATGCGTATTCTGGTTTGTTGCCGCAGGTCCTGCAATAGCCGGGCTTTTCACGGGACTTTTTGCAAAGAACAAAACAAAATAATTATTACCTCGCCTATATTAAATACGAAAGCCGACCGCAGATATTGCCTGCGGTCGGCTTTTTCTTTATGGTCAATGATATTTCGTCGGTCATTTCAGCTTATAAACATCTGCACCCAATATGTAACACCGTTTTTGTTGACATAACCCACGCCAAGCCGTGTATAATTGCCAAGAATATTTTTGCGGTGTCCGCTTGAAGCCATCCATGCCTGCATAACGCTTTCGGGCGTTTTTTGTCCCTTGGCTATATTTTCGCCTGCCGACCTGTAACTTATGCCAAAGGTCTTGAGCATTTCAAACGGAGAACCGTATGTCGGTGACGTATGCGAAAAATAATTGTTTTTGAGCATATCCTCCGCTTTTGCCTGCGCGACCTTTGAAAGAGCTGTATCGAGTTTCAAAGCCGACAAACCGTTTGCCGCGCGTTCTCTGTTCACTATTTCAAGCACCTTATCGGAAACCGACGACGCCTTTGTCACATCTTCGGCAGGCTTTTCGGCAACATTCGGGGCTTGTGACGTCGGTTTCTCTTTTGCTTCTGTTGTTGCTTCTGTCGTTGGCTCTGTTGTTGCTTCCGTCGTTTTGGGTCTGCCGCCGTATAAGCTGTAAAGAAACTCGTTTATATCTTTGTAATTTGCGCTGTATACAACTGCCCGATCGTTTTGGGGATATATTTTTACCCTTCGCGAACAGGCAGCCTGTACGCTTGTTGACATAAGAACAGCCGCGGATATTACACACAATATTTTTTTCATTGTTTTTTCCTCCTTTGAATACTGTCGTTTTATTTTTGTAATCTTATTGTAACACATTCATAATATAAAATAAATGCAAAATTAATGGTATTTATGCCATAAATCGGCATATTTCAAAACAAAGATTCACTGCACAGCAAAGCGCAATGCCTATAAGCGTAGGCAGTATAAAAGCAAATGCCGTCCATTTAAGGCTGCCCGTTTCTTTTTTTATTGTCAGCAGCGTTGTGGTACACGGAAAATGACACAGCGAGAAGAGCATGACACAGACCGCCGTTTTTATACTCCAGCCGTTTGCGGATAGAATATCCCCGATAAGCATACCGTCCGCAGCGTCGGTCAGACCGCCTGCGCCCCCGTAACACATCAATATCACAGGCAGAACGATCTCGTTTGCGGGCATACCCATAACAAAACCCGTCAGTATACAGCCGTCAAGCCCCATAAGCCGACCCAACGGCTCAAAAAAACGGGATACATAATATAATATATTGCCGCCGCCGAGCGTGATATTTTGCATAAGCCACAAAACAGCGCCCGCAGGCGCAGCGACAACTATCGCTCTGCCAAGAACAAAAGCCGTTCTGTCAAAAATACTTCTTATAATTACTTTTACCACACGTGGTTTTCGATAAGGCGGCAGCTCTATCACCGTTGACGAAGGCTCGC
>CANRCU010000007.1 GCA_947629215.1 uncultured Clostridia bacterium | reverse complement strand
TGACCCTGCACGGATTGCCGACCGCAACACTGTCGGACGGAATATCCTTTACGACCACACTGCCGCCGCCTATAACAACATTATCGCCCACTGTCACACCCGGCATGACCTGAACGCCTGCGCCGAACCACACATTGCTGCCGACTTTTATCGGATAGGCATATTCGAGTCCCTTGTTGCGTCTTTCGTAGTCTATGGGATGACCTGCCGTATGAAAACCACAGCACGGCGCAATAAAAACATTATCACCGAAAGTTACTCCGCCGCCGTCAAGTATCACAAGCCCGTGATTTGCGTAGAAATTTTCGCCCACTTTTATTTTATAGCCGTAATCGCACCAGAAATCGGGCTCAATACATATGTTCTCGCCTGTTTTGCCGAGTATTTTTTTGATAAGCGCCTGTCTTTTTTCCGTATCTCTTATAGGAAGAAGATTGTATTCGCGGCACATGGTCTTGCAGTAAAGGCGTTCTTCCGTCAATTCATCGTCATAATTTGCATCATAGAGCATATGGCGTTCCATTTTTTCTTTTTCGGTCATTGCTATCCTCCTTGTTTAAGAGCTTAAATCAGATATATATGTCATCAGTTCCCTTACGGTTTCTTCAATTTCCTGTTTTGAAACGTCAATGACGACATCGTAACAGTTTTCGTAAAAACTTGCTCTTTCAGCCATCAATTCACGTATTTTTGAAACTTTGTCATCTACGTTCAAAAGGGGGCGGGTATTGTCGTTTTTAAGATTATCGGCAATTTTTTCCGGAGTGCTTTTCAGATAGAATATTGTGCCGCCCTCTTTTAAATTTGCAACATTTTCGGCATCTTTGATAACGCCGCCGCCCGTGGCTATTATCTTGCCGCCGCCTGTGGAAAACCGCTTGCAAAGCTCTTTTTCAAGCGAACGAAAATAGGGTTCTCCTTTTTTTGCGAATATCTCGTTTACGGTCATTTGTTCGCGTTTTTCGATAAAATCGTCCATGTCTATAAATTCTCTTTTGAGCATCATGGAAAGACGTTTGCCCACACTTGTTTTTCCGCTGCCCATAAATCCGACCAGAACTATATTTTTTTTCATTTTATTCCCCTTTTTTGAATGTATTTTTCCGTCAGCTCCCTGCATATCTTTGTACGCTCTTTCTTGTCAAATTCACTATCTAACCATATTTCCTGAGCCGCAACAGCCTGATAGACAAGCATTGAAAAACCGTTCAAAGCCTTCAGACCGCATGCGCGCGCCTGCTTTACAAAGACAGTTTCCCACGGGGCATATATTGCGTCAAAAACTGCGCCGACACCTGCTCTTTTATACCAGCCGACATCTTTCAAAGGCGTCATATCCGCCTTATCCGCAAAACCGAGAACGGTGGTATTTATCACAATATCGGCTTTTTCTATTTCGCAAACCTTTTCTATGCTCAGCACCTCGGATCCGGTGTCGTAATACTGCGACAAATGCTCTGCCAACGCCTCGGCGGTATCAACCGTGCGGTTCGCTATGTACACTTTTTTTGCGCCGCGGCTCATAGCCATAGCCGCGCAGGCATTGCCCGCACCGCCTGCGCCAAGCACAACGACGGTCTTGCCGGATATGCCGATATTGTTCTCTTCAAACGCATAATAAGCCCCGATAATATCGGTATTATAGCCCGTATAGCCGTTTTCGGTCAATTTCAGGGTATTTACGGCGCCGACTGCCTCCGCCTGCTTGTCAATGCCGCAAAGATATTTCATCACGGCTTTTTTATGCGGCACGGTTATATTAAAACCGTCAATGCCAAGGGCTTTGCCGCCGTTTATTGCGGCTTCAAGATTTTCGGGCGTAACATGCATCGCATGGTATACCATGTCGCAGTTTCTGAGCTGCGCAGTATAATTTTGTATAAAAGGACTCAGGCTGTGGGCTATCGGGTCGCCCAGAACAGCAAACACCTTTGTTTTTGCGCTTATTTCCAACATTTTCAAAACTCCTTTTACAAAAGCTCTTTACCGTACTTTTTACAGTAATGTTTTACTATCAGTCTTTCTATGCCTCGTTTCGGCTTTGTTATCCATTCGTCCTTGGGGCTGACCTGTTTGACCAGTATGGAATATACCCCGCAGCGGTTGCCCACCCATACGTCGGTAAATATCTGGTCACCCGCTATCGCACATTCGGACGGCTTTAAGCCGCGTTTTTTTAAAAGCAGTTCCATGCCTGTTCTAAGCGGTTTTTTTGCCCTGTATACATACGGTATCTTCAATTTTCGGCAAAAAACGCTGCTGCGCTCTTCTCTGCTGTTTGAAAGCACCGTGGGTGTAATGCCGTTTACGCGCAGGTCAAGAAAATATCCCTCCAACTCGGGGGTAGGCTCTTTTACCCAATATGGCACAAGGGTATTGTCTATATCAAAAATTATTGTAGTTATGCCGAGAGCTTTAAGTTTTTTAGGCGTTATATAAAAAACCGACGGCAAGTATTCTTTGGGATATAAAAATTCAAGCATAGAAACTCCTTTTAATTATCAAAAAGTTCAATAGGACACTTTTTTATTTTATCATAACAAGACCTTATTTGCAACACATAATACCGCATACTTCTGCATATAATAATTGAACCAACAAAAAAGGAAGATAATATGTGTGGGATTAGCGGATTTGCGAATTTTAATACAGATTTTTTAAAACAAGCCGACGACTGCAAAGCGCTGCTTGTTAAGATGAGGCAGTCGATAGCACACCGCGGCAACGACACCGTGGGAGAGTTTTTAGATAAAAACATCGGACTGAGTCAGACAAGGCTCACCATACGTGACCTGAAGGGCGGTAATCAGCCCATTATACGCCAAAGAGGCGAGAATACATTTGCAATAGTCTACAACGGTGAGATATACAACACCGACGAATTGAACGGAGAGCTTGTCGAAAAGGGGTATGAATTTCAAACAACGACCGATACCGAAACCATTCTTTACGCTTATATGGAATACGGCGCAGACTGTGTAAAGCTGCTGAACGGCATTTTTGCCTTTGCCATATGGGACAGCCGTGAGGAAAGCCTTTTTCTTTTCCGTGACCGTTCCGGAATAAAACCGCTTTTTTATACGGTTTGCGGAGATACGCTTATTTTCGGTTCCGAAATAAAGGCGCTTTTCTGCCACCCCAAAGTAAAACCCGAAATAGACGACGACTGTTTAAGGCAGGTATTTTCCATACTGCCCGCAAGGCTTGAAGGGTCGGGAGTGTTCAAGGGCATAAAAGAGGTCGGCTACGGCAGTTTTGTCAGCTTTGGCAAAAAAGGGCTTTCGGAACACAGATATTGGCAGCTTGAGAGCCGCAGGCATGACGAGGACTACGAAACAACGGCTGCGCATCTGCGTGAGCTGATAACCGATGCCGTGCGCAGGCAGATGGTATCCGACGTACCCGTATGCAGTTTTCTTTCGGGCGGTCTTGACAGCTGCATAGTCACGGCAATAGCGGCAAAATATCTTTCGGAACACCGGAAACTGCTCAACACCTTTTCTTTTGACTTTACGGACAACAATAAATATTTCAAAGCAAGCAGTTTTCAGCCCGAACAGGACAGACCGTATGTGCGCAAAATGCTTGAACATTTCAATCTGAATCACACTTTTCTTGAATGCGATCAGTTAGAGCTTGCGAATTTTCTGTATAAGGCGGTAGATGCCAAAGATATGCCCGGTATGGCCGATGTGGATGCCTCGCTGCTGTATTTTTGCGGACTTGTCAAAAAACACAACAAAGTCACGCTCACCGGCGAATGCGCGGACGAAATATTCGGGGGTTACCCTTGGTTTCACCGTGAGGAATTTATAAATGCAGATACTTTCCCGTGGTCGGTCAATCTTGAGTTTCGCGAAAAATTTTTAAGACCCGCTCTCAAAAAACGTCTTGAGCTGAAAAGCTATGTAGATGACGCATACAAAAAAATGCTTGCCGAAGTGCCTTATCTTGACGGAGAAACGGCTTTGCAGCGACGTCAGAGAGAAATAAGTTTTCTCAATCTCAAACAATTTATGACTACGCTGCTGTGGCGCATGGACACAACATCCATGTATAACGGGCTTGAAGCGCGCGTACCTTTTGCCGACCACCGCATAATAGAATATATGTGGAATGTGCCGTTTGATATGAAATGCCCAAACGGACAAGTCAAAGGTCTGCTCAGGGACGCCGTAAAGGGGATATTGCCCGAAGAGCTGAGGCTGCGCAAAAAAAGCCCCTATCCAAAGACATATAACCCCGAATATGACAGAATACTCCGCAGCCGCCTTACCGATGTTATAAATAACAAAAATGCGCCGCTTAACGAGCTTGTTGACAAGACCGCCGTGACCGAGCTTATAAACGCGCCGTCGGACTATGGCAGACCGTGGTTCGGTCAGCTGATGAGCACACCGCAAATGCTGGCTTATCTTTTGCAAATAAATTATTGGCTTGAAAAATTTGCCTGAATATAAAATGGGTGAATATGTTATTATAGGGACAAGCAAGTAAAAGCCGCATAGAATTGAGGGTTTCAACTTGAATTGTTCCTATTTTAATTTTTAAAAATTAAATAAAAATGTGCTTTGTCTTAAATATGCCATATAATTATTGGTATTTTTGAGGTGCAAAAATAACTGTCAACATTAAGCGTAGTTTCAAAAAAAGGAACTGCGCTTTTTTTATTTTTCAAGGAGGTATGCAAATGATTTACAAAATGGATGCTGAACTAACTTTAGAAGAACTGGGATTGTTTTCGATTATGTCAAACATTCCCGAAGCAAGATCGGCTACAGCCGAACATCTTTCGGGATATTCGGAGAAAGATTCGTTTGAAAAGATTTTAAGGTTATTAAAAAGTCTTGTTGACAAGGGATACATAACTTATGACGGCAATAAATTCACCGCCATTCCCGAAAAGGCAAAGGAGTACATTTTATGACCTACTTATCAAGAGTTATATTTTACAAAACAACAAACAAACCATAAATATCAATAACAAATCCAGAGGAGGAATAATTATGTCAATATTCAGAATAAAAAAAGAAAACAACTACACCTGTATGTCAAATCATCACTTAAGGAATGACAATATCAGCCTGAAAGCAATCGGATTATTATCGGTTATATTGTCTATGCCCGATAATTACAAAGTTACTATCAAAGGTTTGGCACACAAAGTCAAAGACGGCATTTCATCGGTAAGAAACAGCATTAACGAACTGATAGATGCAGGGTACATAGTACGCAGGCAGGTAAGAGGAGCTGACGGCAAATTTTGTGAGTACGAATACGATATATACGAAAATCCAATATCAGCGCAGGAAGAAACCGATGTACGGGAAGTTATTTCATTGTCAGATATGGCTGTTGATTATGCAGACGATAGCATTGACTATGATGAAAGCAATAATTATGACGATATTGCTTTTAGTGATAACAAACCGGATAATGAAGAAAATGTCGCTACTGATGAAAACAAACAAATGATTGAATCACTGGATCGTAAGGTGGAATATCTAAGTGAAACATTGGAAACTTTTATGGAAATATGCACCAAAACAAGCGACAGGCTTATTCAGGCAATTACACCGACATCGGAAAATCGGACATCGGCAAACTGCACGCATATAAATACTAATAATATAAATACTAAAAAATGTATATATAATAATCCTATCTATCCATCTTATAATGATGATGATATGATTGATGGATATGAAATATATGACAAGTACAGAGAATTGATAAAGAAAAATATTGATTACGATGACTTTGTCATTTCTAAAGGACCAGATGGGATTAAAGATGTAAACGAAATTGTGGATATAATGACCGAAACAGTAGCCTTTAATACAGAACCTTTAAGAATCAACGGCAGTCTTATTCCTGCCGAAATTGTCAAAAGTCGTTTCTTAAAGGTCAATTACGAAGATATTGAGTATGTTTTGGACTCGCTCTCAAATACTACCACAAAGATATACAACATTCGCAAATATCTTATTGCAGCCATTTACAATGCGAAAAGCACTCAAAGTCACTATTACGGTGCTGCCGTAAGGCACGATATATACGGAGGGGACAGATATGTTTGATATTAACGATTTGATAATACCCAGTATACAGCAACAGCTTGTTTCTTACAAAAGTATTGAGGAACAAGCTGTTTTTTTATGGAAACTTGTTAATTTCGGCAGAAATTTCCCAAAAGATGAAGAGGCTGTTACCAAGGCTTGGAAAGAAAAGCATAATGACAATTACCCTTCGGCTGAATTGTACAAGATAACCGACGCAAAACCTATTATCATTGATTGTGCAGTCAGGTCAAAGAGTATTGACGAGGTGAAACAACTTCTGAACGAACTTTGTAATGATATTCTTGATGAAATGGGAAACTTTGACAATATCGTATCACAAGAACCCGAAAAGATGTATTACATAAATAACATTGACAAGTTTGACTCGATCGATGAGGAACTTAATGATAAGGCAGCAGGCAAGTCATCAAGAGGTAAAACGAACTCAATCAACAGAATACTCAACTTTTCAGAAATAAATAAACAAAATAAGTAGACTGGCACACTTCTATAAGCAAGTGTGTTTTTTTATTGGGGAGGAATGACAATGCGCAAGGTAAGACCGCCTCCTGTTATGTTTTTAGTACACATAAGCATAGCATTGGAGGTATAAACAATGATGGAAGAACAAGGTCGTGGACTGATAACAGGTGCGTTAAAAAAATTGCTCGGATGGATGTTTAATACCTACAAACAAGGCTTATACAGACTTGAAGATAAGATTGTACACAACAAGTCTGAATCGGGACAGAAAACCGTAAAACAGCTTGTCAGAAAAGGTCGGGATCTGAAATTAAGCGAAGTAATAAAAAATCAAGAACATCTTAAGGACATATGCTTGGAGTGTAAAAAACAAGGTATTGCGTTTGCTGTAAAGAAGGAACAAAACGGAGAATGTCGGTTACTTTATCAACGTAAAGATGCCGACCTTGTCGAAACTTCTATAAGCAATGTTTTAAGTAATGTTATCGAAAAAGAAAATACGGAAAAGAGGTCGCTTGTTGAGCTGCTTAACAGAAATAAGGAATTATCCAATAAGGAACACAACAGAAATGAACCTCTTGTCCATAGGGAGGTAGGTGCGAGATGAAAATAACAAGAATACATATTTTCGCTGTAATAGTCGGAATTATAATATTCCTGCTTGGCAATTCATCGGGATATGCCTATCTTAACGCACCCGAAGCCGATGTTATAGGCAAACTGAATTATGTTTCGGAAACATTTGGAAATTTAATGCTTGGTTTCAGCCTAAAATCTGTGGGGATCGGTGTGTTGTGTGTGTTTTTTTACTCGCTTGCAGTCATTTACAACATTTACAACAAGAAAAATCTTATGCCGGGCGTTGAACACGGCTCTGCCCAATGGGGAACGGAAAAGGACATTGCAGATTTCAAGGACAAACAGTTTGACCAAAATATGATACTCACTCAAACCGAATGTATGAGTATCAACACACGAAAAACAATGCGAAATAATAATATACTTGTTATCGGCGGTTCCGGTTCGGGAAAGACAAGATTTTTTTTGAAACCCAATCTTCTGCAACTGCATTGCTCTTATGTTATTACAGACCCGAAAGGCACTGTTTTATCGGAAATAGGCAAAGTTTTTGAAGATGCGGGATATGTTATCAAAACATTTAATACCGTTGATTTTTCAAAATCTATGCACTATAACCCATTCACTTTTATAAAAAGTGAGGCTGACATAAAGGTTTTTACGGATATTCTGATTACATCTACCAAAGAAAAAGGCGAAAAATCCGCCGATCAGTTTTGGGAAAACTCCGAAAGACTTTTATATATGGCACTTATAGGATATATTTGGTATGAACTTCCTACGGAAGAACAGAATTTCACATCTCTGCTGCGTATGATAAATTCAATGGAAGTACGGGAAAATGATGAAACCTTTATGAATGCCGTTGATTACGCATTTGAGGAACTTGAAATAGGAACAGAGGAGTTTAATAAACGTCACGGATATAAAACAGAAAACGGAGATACTATCATAGCACCAAAGCCCGAACACTTTGCTGTTTCGCAATATCGCAAATTCAAACTTGCAGCCGGCAAAACTCTGAAATCCATTTTAATTAGCTGCGCAGTAAGGCTTTCTGCCTTTGATATTGCCGAGGTCAGAGAGATGACAAGATTTGATGAAATGGAACTAAGTACCTTGGGTGATAAAAAAACAATATTGTTTATAGTCATTGATGACAAAGTTACTACTTTCAATTTCTTGGCAAATATGATGTATTCGCAGCTTTTTAAAGAGTTATGCGACAAAGCCGACAATCATTACGGCGGTCGGCTGCCTGTACACGTCAGGTGTATGCTTGATGAATTTTCAAACATCGGACAAATTCCTAATTTTGAGAAAATAATATCTATCATAAGGTCAAGAGAAATTTCTGTTGATGTTATTGTGCAAAATATGGCTCAAATAGAGGCATTGTACGATAAACAGGCAGGCACATTGGTAGGTAACTGTGATACAACATTGTTTTTAGGCAGCGGAGAAAATTCCACTATGAAAACCATTTCCGAGCGTGTGGGAAAGACTACAATAGACCATCGTTCCAGCAGTACAACCAAAGGGCAGCAAGGAAGTTTCAGCCTGCAAAATCAGATATTGGGGCGTGAATTGATCACACCTGATGAGGTGGGCAGGCTTAGTAATGACGAGTGTATCCTGTTTATCAGAGGATTAAAGCCTTTTAAATCAAAAAAATACAATTACGCAAAACACCCGAAATACAGTCAGACGGGCGACGCCGACGAGAAATATCGCTTTGATATAAAGAAATATTATGAAAAGGCGAATATTTCAACAAACGAAGAACAGGCTGCCAAAACGGATGATATAAACATAGAGGATTATATCATTGACGACTCCGAGCTTGAAGCCCTTGGCAGCCAAATATTATTATACTAAGAGTTGTCGAAAATGACGGCTCTTTTTATATATAAAAAATATCTACTTATAAAGGAGGAAATCAATTATGAAAAATTCACAGGTAATGCTTTTAAGCGAAAGAAAAAACAAAATGGCAAGAAAAACTGCGGTGTCAAACTTTATAAGACCGGTAGTAACAACAGGTGTAATTATGGTAGCGGCATTTACAGCCAACTGCTTTGCAGCCGCTGCGGCTACTGCACCAGATGCAGCGAGTGCGATAACAACAGCAAAAAGCCTTTTAAGCAAGGCAGCAACCGCAGGCGGTGGTTTATGGGCAGTGTGGGGACTTGTTACATTAGGTATGTCGATAAAGGATTCTAACGGTCCCGGTATCGGTAATGCGATTTGGCAGATCCTCGGCGGTGCAATCATCATTGCTGCCGGCGTTGCAATAGGTGCGCTTGACCTTTCAATGACCGTATAATCCACAGATATTCAGGCTCTGTACCGTAAAGGCGCAGAGCCTTTTCAATGAAAGGGTGATATAAATGAGTTTTATAGAAGTAATGATCACCGATTTATGTAACTTATCTCTTGAAAACGGTTTTGCAGCCTCTTTGACCAAAACCTTATCACAATATAACGCAGGAACAAACAATACTGTTGTTGGTTTAATGAAAGGCACAGTTTTTGCGGTCGGTGCATCCTTACTGACACTGTTTATGCTTTTGGAACTTGTTGCAATGATAAACCGCTCAAACGGCGGCGAAACCGGTCTTAACAGTATTAAGCTGCCTGCCCATATACTCATTAAGTTTGGTGTATTCGCTATGTTGTTTTGTCATATCCCGTCACTTTTAAACGGCATTGAGGGAACGGCTGTAACGCTTGGCAGCAGTATGATAACCAATTATAACTTCGGTGTCGGTGTAACAAGCACGCAAGTGACAACACTGGTAAGCGCAATAGAAAGTCTTGGCTTTTTCAACCGTATTTTCACATATATTGTTGTTTTTGTGTGTTGGCTGTTTGTACACTTTGTGGAGGGTATAATCAGCACAACGGTTATATTTCGTGCTTTTGAATTATGGATCATGCTGCTTTTATCCCCTATTCCGCTTTCAACACTTGCAAGCACAGATTTTCGTCAGACAGCCATAAACTTTTTGAAAAGTTTTACAGCTGTATGTTTGCAGGGAACGGCTATCGTTGCTTGTTTTCTCATATATCAGGCACTTATGGGCAGCTTTGTAAAAAGCTATAACAGCAGTATTGATATAAGTCAATTTATAAATTCATTTTTATTGCAAAATATCATTTATACAGCTGTACTTGCGGTTTCGGTATTCAGCAGCGGAAGAATTGTAAAACAGATAATGGGGGCGATATAAATGAGTATAGAAGTCAGAGTACCGGAGGAGATAAAAGACTACAAAGAAAGCATTATCGCAGGTCTGTCGATCAGGCAGCTTATCTGCGGTGCGGCAGCGTTCGGTTGTGGTATTCCCACATTTTTTCTGTTGAAAAATATAAATATGGACTTGGCTACATACGCAACAATGGCTGTTGCCGTTCCTGCCTTTTGTATCGGTTTCATTAAAAAAGGCGGTTATACCTTTGAAAAATATATAAAAATAAGGCTTAAAGCAGCCTTTGGAGTCAATAAGCGAAAGTATGAAATAAAATGCACTTCGTTACCTATCGAAGCCGAAGAATATCGCCGCAGTTGTCAGGAGTTTTTGAAAGAACAAGCTGAACAGCAAGAAAACCAAAGGAAAGGAGGAAAAAAAGATGTTTATTCCAAAAGAAAACGAAATACAGCGAAAACACAGGGAAAAAACAAAAGAGAATATGAAATTGCTGAAATCACAGCGAAAAGCACTGAAAGAGCAAGAAAAACAGCGTATAAAGCGATTAAAAAATCAGCAGGAGGCATTAGAGCGTAAAAATGCCAAAAAGAAGAAAAAAGCAAAAGCAGAGGCTGCGCCTAAGACCTGTCAAGATACGCTGAAATACAGATATATGTTTGAAAACGGTGTTTGTCAGGTGGGAGAAAATTTCTTTTCAAAGACTATAAAGTTTTCGGATATAAATTATCAAGTAGCGCAGCGTGATGAACAGATAGATATTTTTTCGCGATATTGTGAAATTCTGAATTACTTTTCGCCCGAAATAAATGTGCAGATAACTGTACATAACAGACGGATAGATATTGATGATTTCAAGAGCCGAATGCTTTTTCCTATGCGTAATGACGGCAAAGACGATTTAAGGATCGAGTATAACAAAATGCTTGAACAAAAGGCTTTGCAAGGACAAAACAGCATAATCCGCGAAAAATATATAACCTTTGGCATAACAGCAGACAATTATGAGGCTGCCTACCCTGCATTATTGAGGATAGAAACCGATATTACAGGTCAATTCAAAAGCCTTGGCTGTGATGTAATGAGCGTATCGGGCGCAGAACGCATTGAATATATGAACAGTATTCTAAACCCTAACGAACCTATGAAGTTTGATTATAAAGATTTGATAGGGACAGGTCTTACGACAAAAGACTTTATTTCACCTTACTTCTTTGATTTTAAGCCTAACAGCAAACAGACTTATTTTGAATTCGGCGATTATTACGGTCAGGTGCTTATGCTGCGGAAACTTCCCACAGATCTATCGGATAAACTGTTAAATGCTCTTGCCGAGATACCCTGCAACAGCACAATAAATATCCATACCAATTCAATGGATAATTCGTCAGCCATTGAAATGGTAAAAACAAAATTAGCTTTTATGGAACAGGATAAGGCGGCAAGGCAGCAAAAACTTTTGCAGCAGGGAACGGATCCCGATATGATACCACAGCATTTAAAGCGGCATTTGACCGAAACAAATATGCTTATTGAAGATATGCAGGAACGAAATCAAAGACTGTTTCAAGGCTCTATTATTGTTTTTACTTCTGCAAAAACATTGACGGAATTGGAGGAAAATGTTGAAAAGTTAAAAGGCAAAGCAAGATCTTTTAGTTGTGAACTGGCACCTATCGCCTGCGAGCAAGAGGCAGGACTTAACGCAACTTTGCCCTTTGGGAAAAACGATATTGCTATACGGCGTACACTTACAACGGCTGCGCAGGCTATATTTATTCCTTTTACAACACAAGAGCTTTTTGATGACGGCGGAATGTATTACGGCTTGAACGCTTTGTCAAGAAATCTCATTTTCTTTAACAGAAAAGCATTGAAAAATCCTGCGGGCTATGTACTCGGAAGTCCGGGCAGCGGTAAAAGTTTTGCAACAAAGCGCTGCCTTGTAGATGTAATGCTTAATTCCGAAGATGACGAGATACTCGTTCTTGACCCCGAAAGCGAATATTTAAGCCTGTTTGAAAATTTTGGCGGAGAAATAGTAAAAATTTCAAATGATACAAATACATTCTTTAATCCCCTTGATATTTCAGCGGAATATTCGGGCGGTGACGATAACGAGGAAAAATCAAAAAATCCCCTGTCGTTCAAAACAGAGTTTATGTTTTCCTTTCTTGATGTTATTGTTACAAAAGAAAGCGGTATAGGACTCACAGGTGCAGAAAGAACTCTTGTTGATAAGGTGCTTACTTCATTGTATAGATCATATTTTAAGAGGAAAAATGCGCCTATGCCTACACTTACGGATTTTTATAAAGAACTTGAAAAAGTTACCGTTCCGGAACTGCAAACGGAAAAGGAAAACCTTTTAAAAGTATTGGGGCTCTACACTTCGGGCAGTTTTGATTTGTTTGCACACAGTACCAATATCAATATAAACAACAGATTTGTTGTGTTTGATATAAAAGAACTGGGGGATCAACTGAAAACTTTGGGTATGTTGGTTATTCTCGATCAGATTTGGAACAGAGTTGTTTCAAACAGATTGATAGGCAGAACAACTTGGATAGTAATTGATGAGGCACATTTACTTTTCAGTAATCCGTATTCCGCTCAATTTCTGGCATCTCTTTGGAAAAGAGCGAGAAAATACGGTGCTATATGTACCGGTATAACGCAGAATATAAGCGACCTGTTGGATAGTCCGCTTGCAGGTAAGATGTTGGCAAACAGCGATTACATTCTTATGTTAAATCAGGCACCGCAGGACAGGATAAAGCTGGCAGAAATTTTGAATATTTCGCCTACTCAATTATCCTTTGTGACCAACGCAAATGCAGGACAGGGACTTCTTTTTGCAGGTAACAGCATTGTTCCCTTTATTGACAAGTTTCCGACAGATACAAAGTTGTATAGTCTGATGACAACAAAATTATCCGAGGTGATGTCTTATGAACGGAATGATAAAGGATAAGGATAACTCAAAGGCAGTAAATAAGCAGCGTAAGGATATAAACAGCGAAAAAGTAGAGGACAATAAAAGCAAGGCTGTCAAAGAAAATAACGATGTTATAAAAGCGGCTGAAGAAAAACCTACTTTCAGGGATTATTCGGGTAAAATCCATTATGGAAGTACGGATAAAAGCACTTATAACAATAAGATTTCCCATAAAGGCAAAACAGGCTTTGAAAAAGCAAGAAAAGCCAAGCAAGCCGAAAAGCATAAGAAATCTGTTGTTAAAAGCGAAAATTCATCGGCTATTATTAAATTTCCCAATGCCTGCAACATTGTTAAAGAAAAGGATACATCGGGGATCGTAAAGCCTGCTGACGGTACGGATATTGTAAAATCGGATTTTAATAATGCTCGTGACACTGTAACAGCAGCAGAAGCGACGGTAAAAGCAACCTCCTCTTATAAAAAGGTCATCAATAAAAAAAGAAAGGAAAAATCCGTTGGTTCAAATAATATCAGAAATAATCGGGATATTGTTAAAACCGACAGTACAGCAACGGTTGTAAAATCAGAAAGCGCAACAGCGGTTCACAACTCCGGTGAAAATTTGCAGGCATTGAATAAACGACCTGTAATTAAGCCCAAAAAAGAAATATCCGTTATCGAGCATAAATCGGTAAAGGAAGATATTATATCTGTTTCGCAGGAACACGCACTATCATCTACGTCGAAAGATTATATCAATAAAACCGCAGGGTATACGGACAATATACAGCGGTCAAAGCTGTCAAAGGCAACACGCCAAAAACAACTGCAAAAAATAAAAGACAGGCAGAAAACAGGAGAAGTTAAACAAAACGAAACAATAAATATTGATAGACCTATTGCCCGACAAGATGATAATTCTTCTTTAAAGCAGGCAGAAATGGTATACAGCCATACATCTTCCGAAACTGCTGTTTACTTCTATAAAGATTATGAACAACAGGCAAGGGAACAAAACGCCGAAATGGTAAAGGAAAATTCACTGCCCGTAAAAACACATAAGGAAACATCTGTACATTGTACCGAAACCGCAGGGTATACGGACAATATGCAGCAGTCAAAGCTGTCAAAGGCAACACGACAAAAACAACTGCAAAAAATAAAAAACAGGCAGAAAACAGGAGATGTTAAACAAAACGAAGCAATAAATATTAGCAGACCTATTGTCCGACAAGATAATAGGTCTTGTTTAAAGCAGGCAGAAATGGTATACAGCCGTACATCTTCCGAAACTGCCGTTTACGTCTATAAAGATGATGAACAACAGGCAAGGGAACAAAACGCCGAAATGGTAAAGGAAAATTCACCGCCTGTAAAAACACATAAGGAAACTGCTGTACATTGTACCGAAAAAACGCCAAAGAAAAAAATTGAAAACAAAAGGCACAGGTCACAACGTAAAACAGCCGTTTCTTTAGGTGCAGATAATATAAATAACGGTATACATTCGGCGGTAAAAAATTCCGAAGATGAAACTTTGCAAATAACCGAGGGTGCAGTATCGGCAACAGCTATGGCTTATAACATTATTGAACCTAAGTCGACATCACCGCAAAAGCGGCTGCAAAGGTCAAACAAAGCCGTTAAAGCTGCCTCTGTACCGGGGATAAAATCGGAATTAAAACAGAATATCGTTAATGTTATATCGGATAAAAACAATTCGGCAGCCGAACTTTTGAAAACAGGCGGAACTTCTGTTGTAAAAGCAATTCGTAGTGATATATCCGAAAAAGCCGATGAAGATATGACTTTTAAAGCAGTTGATGATGTTATAAAAACCGGTGAAACAGCTACTGCGGTCAGAGATTGGTATTCGGCTGTATCTAACAGCGTCAAAGATATAGCATATGCGGGCACGTCAACCGCTAAGATAATAAAAAATGCACCTTACAATATTAAAACAGCTTATGCAAAGACAAAAACAACAGCAAAACATTTTGACGCTTTCCGAAGATTGCAGACAAAGCAGAAAATAGCCGTCATAAAAAATAAAACTGCGAGTACCGTAAAAATGGCTGCACAAGAATCATTAAAAGCTACTAAATCGGCTGCTTTAAATGTGTTTGCCCTGCTTTTCGTAAATGTAATAATCATTGTTGCCATATGCGGAGTTGTTGTAGGTGCAATAGGCAGTTTTATATGGCAGACACCCACTGACCTTGATACAACGGCAATAATAAAATTTATAGCTGAAAAAGACTGTTCACAGCAAAGCAAATGGTACAGTAAAGGCTTTACAAATGTAAATCTGGAGGCTAAGAACGATAACACAAGCGACCGTTCATATGAATGCGTATACGCTTTGGCGGTCGATCTTCCTCCCGATGAGTCCGTTGTAAATATCGGGGAAAATTCGGATGGTAAAGAAAAAAAGCCAACTTATACAGGGTTTAATAAGGTGTTTTCTTCTTCCGATGAAATGTTGGAAACATATCGTTGGACAACGGATGATTATCGTGCGGTATTGGCATATATCCAAACTCGAAAGGAAAATCTTGGCTGGTTTTCAACGTTTTTCGGATTTGTAGGAAAAATGGAATTAGAAAAAGCGGCGTCGGAACTTTTTGAGGCTACATACAATTATAAAATTTTCGTCAGAGATGAAGATTCTGACGGAAACATTGACGAAAGTTATAAAGACCCGATTTATTCCGTAACTTATTCTAAGGACAAGGCAAATTATTATTTTTATTTCGGGAAAAAATATTCCGTAAAATATTTAATAGATAATGATATGATACGCTTTGATGACGACGATGTAAAAAATAATTCTATGAAAGAAAAATTTTACAATACCTATAAGTACGGAAATTTTGCAGCCGCAAATCTGTCATTCCCTTTGGAGTTATCCGACGAAGAAACAATAGAAAGCAGAATATCCAAACATTTTGGAAAACAAGTTGTGCTGACATATAAACCGCCTGCAAATGCCGATCCCGATAAAACAGTATACGGAAGCATAAGTAAAACCGAAAAAAATCATTATGCAACAGACCTTTCGGCAGACGGCGGAGATTTGATCTATGCGCCGATAAGCGGTTTGTGCAAGGTCGTACAGCGTGAAGGCAGAGGTTTTGAATATGTCATTTCAACTGCGTATAACGGGAATGATTTTGACTTTACCAAAGACGGCTATCTGATAAAAATTTCTTGTTCATCTAATTCATATGTTATAGGCAGTAAAATTGTGAAACAAGGGGATCTAATCGGCGTTGTTGCTCACAACATAGGTGTAAATACTACCACTCCCGACAGCAGTAATGATACGGAAAACGAAGATATATTTGCGGATAACCTTTTCCCCTGCTCTACGTCAACAGTTTATCACGAAATAGGCGGAGATGAATTTACAGTCCCCGAAGCCGAACAGGATCACATTCACATTGAGATGTATAAACTGCCTTGCGATTTCAGCAGTAAAACAGATATTGAAAAAAATGTACTTGCACCCGAATTGTTCTTTGACTATTCGGCTGAAGTTGAATAAAAGGAGATGATCACTTGAAAACCAATAAAAAGAAAAAAGTCATAGACGTTATTGAAAACTATGAAAAGAAGATAGGCGATGCCAAAAATAAACTAAATAAACTTGAAGAACGCAAGGAGGCATTGATAGCCGAAAGCGTTGTCGAAACACTTAAGGAAAGCAATTATTCACTTAGTGATTTCTTTAAAATAATGGCAGAACAAAACAAAGGAACGAATAACGTTCAAACTTCCGAAAGCAATAACAAGAATGTGCATAAAACAGAATAACAAATACATTTATATTGAGCCGAGTTTTGATAATTCGGCTCTTTTTTTACAAGGGAGGAAAATTTTATGGATAAAGAAAAAACAGCGATCGAAAGATTAAAAACAGCGGCGGAAATGAGTCTTGCAACTTATAAACAGCCTCTTGTTATTACATACAGCGGTGGGAAAGACTCCGAGGTGCTTTTGGAACTTGCCAAACGCAGCGGAATAGACTTTGAGGTAAACCATTCTCATACAACAGCCGATGCGCCTCAAACTGTCTACCATATCAGAAAGGTTTTTAAAGACCTTGAAGAACAAGGTATCAAATGCACGATAGATTATCCCAAAATGTCAATGTGGGAATTGATACCTTATAAATGTATATGTCCCACAAGAGTTATGAGATTCTGCTGCGCTTATTTAAAAGAAAACAACTGCAAACACAGAATGATTGCAACGGGTGTAAGATGGGCTGAAAGTGTTCGGCGCAGGAAAACAAGAGGTATTTATGAAGATGTACATTCTAACAAAGATAAAAAAATAATCCTTATGAATGATAATGACGATAAGCGCAAACTGTTTGAACGCTGCCGGATACAAGCAAAAACAATTTGTAATCCCGTTATAGATTTTTCCGATGAGGAAATCTTAGACTTTTATAATAACGAATGTGAATACCATAATCCACTCTATTCAATGGGATTTACCCGTGTTGGCTGCATAGGCTGTCCTATGGCAAACAAAAAAAGGATATATGAATTTGAGATATTTCCCAAATACAAAGAAATGTATATCAGAGCATTCGACCGTATGCTTGAACGCCGAAAAGAAAAGGGACTCGGAACAAAACTTAATTGGGAAACAGGACAGGATGTTTTTGATTGGTGGATAAATGGATAATGAGATGAGATTTTCTGATTTAAAAGGAGATGAATAACAATGAAACAATTGATAATCGCCGAAAAGCCGTCGGTGGGGATCTCTATCGGCAAGGTTTTAGGGGCAGCAAGCAGAAAAGACGGATATTTAGAGGGGAACGGATATATTGTTACTTGGTGTATCGGACATCTTGTAGCACTTGCAGCACCGGAAGACTATGATGTGAAGTATAAAAAATGGGATGTACTGCCTATAATTCCCACCGAATGGAAATATAAAATTCTTCCCGATACAAAAAAACAGTTTGGCATAATTAAAAAACTGATGAATTCAAAAGACGTAAATACAGTCATTTGCGCTACGGATGCAGGTCGTGAGGGAGAATTGATATTCAGACTTGTATATAATCAGGCAGGCTGTAAAAAGCCTGTCAAAAGGCTTTGGGTATCTTCTCTCGAAGATGAGGCAATAAGAAAAGGTTTTGAAAACTTAAAATCAAGCAAATGTTATGATGACCTTTATAGATCTGCCCTGTGTCGTGAAAGAGCCGATTGGCTCATAGGTATGAATGCCACAAGATATTTTACAGTCAAGAACGGAAATAAAGGTGTTATCAGTATCGGTCGTGTCCAGACACCTACACTTGCAATGATAGTTGAACGTGACAGCGAAATCAAAAACTTCAAAAAAGGTTATTATTATACGATTGAGATCGACTGCGGAGAATTTAAGGCAGCAAGCAAAAAAATTGATACCGAGGAAACAACGCAGGAAATATGCAAAAATTGTAAAACAGCCGTTGTAAAGGAAGTAAAAAAGGAAAACAAAGCCACAAATCCGCCTAAACTCTATGACCTGACGGCATTACAGAGAGATGCCAACAGGCTCTTGGGCTTTACGGCACAGCAGACGCTTGATATTTTACAAAAACTGTATGAAACAAAACTTGTTACATATCCAAGAACCGACAGCAGATATTTGACAGAGGATATGGAAGATACGGCTTTGTCGGTTATATCTGCAATAACATCGATTACAGATTTTGAAATATCCGAGGAGCCGAACATAAAAGCCGTTATGAATAATAAAGGCGTAAGCGATCATCACGCAATTATACCTACCATAAATATCAAGACTGCCGATTTAACCGCACTTGACGATAATTCGGCTAAACTTTTAAATCTTATTTCCGTTCAATTATTATCGGCAACAGCGCCAAAATATGAGTATGAAAGTACCACCGTAAATTTATCTTGTGCCGGCTATGATTTCAACACAACGGGGAAATCGGTAAAAAACAGCGGTTTCAAGGATATTGAAAAACAATTTTTATCCGCTGCAAAAAGCAAGGCTGAAAATAAAGAAGATAACGATTCGGTACTTCCTAAAATAATTGTAGGTGCTGAATATTCGGTTGCTGCTAAAGTTGTCAGACACGAAACCACACCGCCTAAACCTTATACCGAAGATACTCTGTTGTCCGCTATGGAAAAAGCAGGCAGTAAGGATTATACAAGCGATGATATTGAACGCAAGGGACTTGGCACTTCTGCAACAAGAGCAAGCATAATTGAAGTTTTGCTGAAACGAGGTTATATAGAACGCAAGGGGAAAAATCTTATTTCAACGGATAAAGGGGCAAAAGTCGTTTTCTCTGTTCCCGATATGCTGCGTTCGGCAAAAATGACAGCCGAATGGGAAAATGAGCTTTCTCTTATCGCAAAAGGAAAATCTGACAGTAAGGCATTTATGGGAATAACAGAAAACTTTGTAAAGACTGTGATCCGAGTATAGGAGGTGTGCAAAATGACAGACCAACAAAAAATAGACGCTATGTATAAACAACAAGCAGAGGCAGAAGCCGCTTATCAAGCCGAGATGGAGGCAATGTATCAAGCTGAAAAAGAAATTTTATATGACGATGTTCCTAATATAACAGCGGAAAATAATATTGAGTTCTCTACGGAAATACCTGAAACTGTATTTGAAGAACTTAATAGATCCACATCGGAAAAGACAGCGGATATATCGCAGGAATATGTTAAGGATACAACGGAAAAGACCTTTGATATTGACCAAGATGAGAAAGAAACAGATAACTCGGATAAAAAATCCGAAATACCCACGTTTGACCTTGAACATTCCGACATAGAAGAATTGGTTGACGATGAAGAAGATATTAAAAAGATCCGGAAAGTAGCCGATGAATTTACACAAGATATTTTAACCGGCAAAAGGTACACTTCTTTAAGCGATATTAACAGCGATATTCTTAAAATGGTTGAAGCGGAAAATCTGGCAGAACTTATTAAACAAGAAGAAACAGACTATACAAACAATTCGGATATAATGAATGTTTTGTTTGAATTGGCTGACGATCACGAAAATGCAGAAGCGCAGAATATCATAGGCGTATGTTTTGCAACAGGCAAAAATGTTTCCATAAGTGAAAAAGATGCCGTTTCATATTTTGAACGAGCAGCAGAACAAGGACATTCGGGAGCTGCAAGAAATCTTGCTATACTGCTTGAAAATTCCAAAGACGGAGATAAAAGCAAAATAGCAGAACTTTATAAACAAGCTGCCGACAACGGAGATAAATATGCTCTTAATAATCTTGGTGTTTGCTATATGTCAGGCGATGGAGTTAAAAAAAACCAAAAAGAAGCAATACGGTGCTTTGAAAAAGCAGCCAAAACAGGCGATGATTATGCTATTGTAAATCTTGCGGATTGTTATTACGTCGGCAATGGTATTAAAAGAGATCCTGCAAAGGCATTCAGATTGTATCTGCAAGCAGCAGATAAAGGCAATGCCGAGGGAATGCGCAGTGCAGCCGAGTGTTATTTTGAGGGTAACGGCACAAAGCAGGATATAAACAAGGCTGTTTCATACTTAAAAAAAGCCGCCGAATTGGGTGATGTAAAAGCACAGCAGCGCTATAACGAGTTAAGCGAAAAAATAACATTAAAAAAACATAATGAGGTATCTGCCGAAACAACACCCAAAAAAAGCAAGTTATCATCAATACTTGAACGAGGTAAACAAACCGCTGAAAATGATTTGAAAAATTCCGAAAAATCCAAAACAATATCTGCCGAAAACAATAAATCGAGGTGAGCATAATGAAAATAGCAGTCTATGTGCTTAGCAGTGTATGTGTTATCCTGTTTATAATTGTACTGATTATCGTTGTACTCTTAAAAAAATCATCAAAACAGCATAAAGAAACACAAACCGAAACGGTCCGGGAACCTGTGCAGGCTGCAAGCGTAAATACGGAGGAAAAAGACAGTACCGATAACGAGATACCATACACAAACAATAAGGACCGGTTTCCGATGATGTATACGGCTGTTTTAAACAATTTCAAAGACGATGATCAAGAACACGAGAAAGCAGTTATCACCTATTTTATTTTGCAAAGCAAGGCTAATAATATTATGCTCGGTAAGAAAAACAATATAGGTTATATTGCTTTCAAAAATCCTAAATTAAATGATTTTTTGGTTGAATGGACTAATTATTTAAGATTGAACCAAAAAAATCTGATGAGTAACACAATGTACAATTTCTTTCTTCAAAATCAACTCTTGGAAAATAAGATAAAGCAGGAAAATGCAGAGGATAATATTATAAATGATATTTGACCGGTGCATCATTCACAAAAATTTATATGCTGCCCGGTCAAGTTTTAACGAAATTCAATTCGGGCAGCATATTTATGTTGAAACACAGCAGATCATATAGTAAAATACGAAAGGAAGGGATCAAATGGAAACTCGCAGAGAAAAAATTGTCCGCATAAGTAAACTCTTGACAGATGAAACTTTAAAATTAACACAGTCAAGGGAAAATTGGCTGAATCACTTGCAACAGTCGGCAAGAGTCTACAAATATGACTTCAAAGACAGCATAATAATTGCGGCGCACAGACCCAATGCGTCTATGTGTGCGGATTTTAAACTTTGGTCGGAAAAGCTGAATTACAAAATAAAGCAGGGAACAAAAGGTATTCCGCTTATGCGTGAAAATAACGGCATAAAAGAATTGTACTATGTATACGATATTTCCGATACCGAAAAACAACGCAATTCAAAACCTGTCGGTGTATGGAATATCAACCCCGAATATAAAAGAGCCGTAGAACAGCGTTTCAGCACATATATAGGTGCGGTAAATGACAACAGCACTCTTGAAAGTCTGATAGAACTGCGTGCCAAGGGACTTATTGATGAGAATATACAGCAATACCTTGATGAGCTTGAACATAACTCAAAAGACTCTTTGCTCGAAGATTTGGACAGAGAAAATCTTAGAGTCCGCTTTCGTGATATTATCGAAGAAAGCATAAATCTATCGGTTTGCGAGCGTTGCGGAATTACAAGAGATATAGACGAGGAAGCATTGAAATATATCGGAGATTTCAATACGGTAGATACAATAACATTGCTTGGAACAGCGGTAAATGAAACAGTAGGTACAATTTTGAGAGAAATTGAAAAAGAAGTACGTTACTGTGAAAAATATATGAAAAATGAAAGGACAGGTGAATTCAATGAAAGAACAAGTAATCAACGGAATGCAGCACATTTACAGCGAGGAACGTCAGGAATGGCTGCCAATGTATACGGAGGAGAACGACCTGACTTACAAACTGGACAAGGAAACAATGACATATCTTCCTATGGTCGAGTTGGACAAGGAAGAACCTTACAGCCTGACAATGTGGGGACAGCGCAGACTGAACTTTCTGAAAGAGAACCGAAAGGGAACATACCAGAGATTGATGATAAGCGGTCTTTGGGAACATCTGGTACAGACGGACAAAGAGGCGAACAGGCTGGAGGACCAACTGATGGAACAAATGAGCCGTTCGGAGGGAATAACGGAGGAACTGAAAAAACAAAATATGATGGAATGGGTAGGACTTCGGAACAATCTGAAAGAGAGAGTACGAGAGATAGTTTTGGAACAAGTGATATACGCATAAACGAAACGGCAGAGGAAAATAAAAACTCTGCCGCTTTTGATTATATAGAAACTATCGAAATTGAAAAGTATTCGGAACCCGATGAACACGGCAGAGTCAAAAAAATAGGAATGGCTACCGCAGGCGAAGTTTTTGAACAGCTTAAAAATTATCTTGAAAAGAACAATATGTTGCCCGACGACTATTTTTCAATGAATATTAACTTTGATGACAATACAACTTTACCCGAAGATGCAGACTTTATTTGCGGAACGTCTTGGGGCGGCAGCGAGGGTATTTATCTCGATATTTATATAACAACACCCAATGGTATCAGAAATTTTATAACCGGCAAAACTCTTTCGGAAGATTATGCTGCCTTTAAGCATATGGGAGAAATTGCAACGGAATGCAGTCTTATGCTAAACAGTAACGGTATGCGTATTAAGCGTGAAAACAATTTAAACGCAGAAAAAGAGAAATCCCATAAACAGCCTGACAAAGAGATGTCGGATACGACGGCAAACGAGA
>CANRCU010000006.1 GCA_947629215.1 uncultured Clostridia bacterium | reverse complement strand
TAAATATGTGTTCTTATATTCACCAATAAATTCTTCTTCTATTATATTGCTCGCACTCTTATTAATATATTTTTTTATTATACTTTGAGTTATCTCCGCGGACATGGGTTCATCATTTTTAGATAGCATCATGATAATTGTAAAATTTTTAATAATATCTCTTGGCCGCCAAAAAGTGAAGCGGAGTAGGTAATTGTAGAGAGAAATCCTTTGTGAATGATTATCTATATCTATTTTTATTTCAGTTGGTATATTTTGCATATATTCTTTAATGATATAGTTAAATCTTTCCTCTAAAGTTTTTGATCTGTAATCCTTTTCTTCAACCCTATAGTGGTGGCTGCGGCGCTTATCGTCTACGGCATATGGTTCATTTTTATAGAAAACAAAAAAGACAAACGCAAAATAAATGCCGAATTACCCGAAGACATTACATATAAAACAGCTTTTGGCATAGGTCTTTTTCAAGTGCTTGCACTTATACCCGGAACTTCACGCAGCGGCAGCACCATTATAGGCGGTATACTTACAGGCTGCTCAAGATTTGCCGCGACCGAATTTACGTTTTTCCTTGCCATACCCGTTATGTTTGGCGCAAGCGTACTTAAAATATTGAAATATTTTGTAAAAGGCGGCGTCTTCAACGGTATGGAAATATGCGTGCTTGGCGTGGGTATGATAGTTTCCTTCGCGGTATCCGTACTTGCCATAAAATTTCTTATAGATTATATCAAGAAAAACGACTTTAAGGCTTTTGGCATATATAGGATAATAATAGGCGTGATAGTGCTTGTAACGGCTGTTTTATCGGCTGATTGATCATGTTATATCAAATTTGATTTAAATTACAAATAGGCATAGAGTTCAATTCTTTGAATCTCTATGCCTATCTATTTTTTACTTCACTAAAAGTTTATGACCTTTAGTATCAGAAATTTATTTCTTTAAAGCTTACATCTTTGTATTTTATTTTCAATTGTCCTAAGGCATTGACAGAACTTGTACCCGCCTGGACAGCATCCTGTGTATCATAATTTATGATTTCCATACTTGGTTTTGTATATTCCTTCATTATTTTCCTCCTTTAAATTATGCGGAAACCTCTGCCACATTATCTTCGGCAGCGACTGCTTCTTTATAATTCTCTGCAGCATTGTACTGTTCTTCCGTACATTCTCTCATATATGCCGCAGCATTCGGAGCATAAAGGTTTTTGACCGCAATGCCGTATTTTTCTGTGGACTTATCAACGGTAAATTTCACTCTGAACGTATAATCCTTATCGGGTTTAGCGGTATATATTTTTGTGCCTGCCTTATCATCGTTTGAAATAACATTTGATATAGGCATATCCTCATACGAATTGCTTGCATTAGAAGAGAGCAATACATAAGAATATGTGTTTTTGGGAATAACTATATCGCATAACATAACCCGTACCCGACTGTTTGTCCGATATAAACGCCGTACATATCGAATGTGTTGTACCGACCGCCGTATCCGTTGTCTTAACGCCGTCGGCATCCTTTATATGCGATGTATAAAATTCGCTGTTATATACGCTCAATTTGTCGCCTTTAACATATGAAACAACGGGAGCTGTTCTGTCTATAAAATCCCATCTGCCTGTGCCTTCGGCATAATTGCCGGGATATTGCTTATTGTCTATATATGCGGTCACAATACGGTTTTTGTGCGAAAGCAATTTTTCGCCGTCTTTCAACTCGACCTTGTAAGTAGTGGAACCTTCGGTCGTACTCCTGCTTTCAACAGTCACAACATCGCTTGTCGGAATTGATACTACACCAAGTAAAAAGTTGTCCGCACCGTCAAATTTAAATGTTTCTTTAAATTCACCTGCCACAAGACCGCCTTGTATGAGTGATTTGCTGTCTTCCATATTATATATTGCGTAACCGCTGTTGCCGTATATTATACCGCCGTTAAGTGTAAAATCACCTTCGTTGAATACTATACCGTCATATTCGGAAAGGTCTTTATTAACAAATATATTTGTCAGCACAGAACCGTCTAAAAGTTTTAAATAACCTTTGTTCTCTATGCCGTAAAGCAGTTTTTCGCTTTCATTGCCTTTTATTGTTACTCCGCTTATGCTGACCGCAGCGCCCGGCTCTATCTTTATTATGGAATTTGCAGCCGTTTCACTTTTATGAGTTATAGAACCGTTTTCCGATTTTATATTAAGTGTACCGCTTTTTACTGTTATGCAATTGCCGCCGTATTCAGAACAATCCACATAACTGTTGCCATTGACCGTAAGCGTTATTTCTTTGCCTCCTGCATCAACAACTGTGTCCGTATATGTCTTACCGTTCTCAAAAACAAAGTTCTCGGTATGAGCTTCGGGTTTTTCTTTAACGTATATTGTGCAAGTCGCAGGACTTGCGCTGTGCGCCGTGGTTGCCGTTATTGTTGCTTTGCCTGCCTTGAGAGCCTTTATATTACAGGTATTGCCGTTCCCTTTTATTTCAACAACACCGCTGTCGTCCGACAGTTTCCATTCCGAAACAACACCGATATGGTTTTCATTTTCAATACAAAAAACTGTTGCCGTTATTGTTGCTTCTTCATCTACTATAAGATTAAGAGATGAAACATCCAGTTTTACTTCGTGGTTATGTTCATTTTCTTCGACATTAAGAAAATACCACTTTCCACTGTAATAGGAAGCCATATATTGCTTACCGTTTACTTCTGTAACTATATTATTACCCGGATGCGCCGTAAGAAGAGCTTTCGAATCCGTTATCGGTATAGAAATATTGGATGTTTTGTCATAAACGGTATCTCCTACGGGACCTTCTATAGGACCGGTTTTGCAAACACCCGTATTTGTTGCCGTGCTGCTGCCCGTCATAAGACCACCGTTTATTTCAAATTTGCCGCCCGTCTGTCTGAAAAGCGTTATACAGTTATACATTACAGCTTTTTTTATCACCGTACTGCTGTTTTCGTCCTCGGAAGCCGCCCCGTTATTTATCTGGAAAATAGCCGAACCGCCTCTCGGCTTGACATTTGTTATTACGGCATCACTTATAACAAGCTTGCCTTTGTTGTTTATAGCCGAACACATAACCATATAACTCGGTGAAATATGCATGTCCAACACGGTTCCACCCGTAAGTTCGACCGAACCGGCATTGTTTATCATATATGCGGAACGTTCAGTAATAGGTATATTGTCACCAAGCGGCTTACTTACGTTTTCTTTCGATACACCCTCTACCCTAACACCGTCAAGTTTAAGGTTAGCGCCCTTTGCAACATCTATTATACTTGTAGAATAAGTAGATGCATTTTTGTGATAGATAGTACCGCCTTTAATGGTAACATAACCGCTTTTTACAGATATGCAAGCCGGATATTGGGAATTTGAAGAATTTGATACCACTATACCTTCGCTCGGTATCTCCACTTCCACGGGATTATTCGGATCTTGCGAACCCGTAATAACTATATCGCTGTAAGAATCTTTGTCAAGCGTTCCGGAACTTATGATAGTTTCTTCAGCCGACGTTATTACCGACATTGAAAACACAAGTGCTGCCGTCGGCAATATCAGTTTCAAAAAATTTTTCATTTAAACGCCTCCTTAAATATTTAATTTTTATCTTTGTTTGATTATAACATATAACCATTATCAAAGCAACAAAAAAATAACCGCAATTAAATTTATTTTTCAAAAATATAAAGACTTGTTCCGGCAGTTTTAAAAAACTTGAAACTCCATTTTCAAACATTTTTTATGAATCTAAAAAAGCAAACCCACAAAATAAAACTATATTTGCAAGTTTGCTTTTTTTATAATAATATTTAAAGCGCAAAAACGAAGTTTTTGCATAAAGTTTAGGCTCAAGCCCTTTTTAAAGGGCTTACGGGGTTCGGGGCAACGCCCCGAAAAACTATTGACCGCTTGTATAAGTTTTCTTCAGCCAAAGCCCCTCTTGCGTAAGGTCCTCGTCCGTCCAGCCGTATACCTTGCCGCAGTTGCTCTTTATAAGCGAACACGCCTCGTCTTTGTTTGAAAGCGCCCAGCATACATAACCTATACCGTTCTGACGCAGATAATTTACCCAAACGGTAGCCTCGCCCTCGTCAATACCGCCGTTACCGCTTGCTTCACTTATGCCGAACTCGCTTACAAATACGGGCAGCCCCGCATTTATGGCTGTTGTCAGCTTATTTCTCAATTCCTGCCTGTGCGTAGCGGCATAAAAATGCAAAGCATAAACTATATTCGACTGATTTTTTATAGGATCCTGAGCGACAATATCCACATCCTGCGACCATGTAGGTGTACCTACAATAATTATCGCATTATCATCATTCTGACGAATAAGAGGTATCATCTCTTCGGCATAGGGCTTTATATCGTTTGTCCAGCTTACATTGCCGTTGGGCTCGTTGCATATTTCATATATGACATTGTTGTAATCTTTGAATTTAGCAGTCATTTCGTTAAAGAACGCTTTTGCCTTTTCTTTATCCGTATTAGGATTGCCGTTGCCAAGAATATGCCAGTCTATAATAACATACATACCCAATTCTTTCGCATAATTGACACCTTCTTCGACTTTCTGATGCAAAGAAGTATTATAACCCTCGTTTTCGCTGCTGTAAAGAGCAAGACGAACCGTGTTTACACCCATACTGTCACGTAAAGTTCTGAAAGCCTCTTTGTTTACAAAAGCAGGGAACCACGCTATACCGTGCGTACTTACACCCTGTAACAATACGGGCGAACCGCTTTCGTCAACTATCTTTGTACCCTCAACTCTTAACTGACCGTGTTTTGCAACAGGTGTTTCACCGCCGTTTGTGGTATTGTCGGGCTGTACCGGCTCGGGCAGAGTTACCTTTGCGGGAGCGGACAATGCAAAATCACCTAAGTTAGATGTGACCGTCGCGCCCGTTACCTTGGCTGCCGCACGTGTTTTAAGATGAAAATTGATAGTTTTGGTATCTCCCGGTTTTATCTCTTTGTTCCACTCAACAGGCGTTATGGAAACTTTGTTTCCGTTTCTTGTAAAAGTGTCGTTCCAGCTGTTTATATCCTCAACAGCCGTATCAAACTCAATATTGCCCGTCCATTCGGTTATGACATCATTGCCTTTGTTGCTTATTATAAATTCTACTTCCTGTATGGTAAGGTCGCCTTCCATCCACGGATTGCCTTTTACATGAGCATCCACAAAATATCCCGTGTCGGGGTCTTCAACAGTCTGCGCAGCGACTGTTGTCTGTGCAGCGGGAGATGTTGTCGTTATCTCGGTATCCACACCCGAATATTTGTATGTATCTTCTTTGAGTGTTGCTTCGGTCGTGCTTGGGTGTAATGTGGATATTATGGCTGTGGCAAAAATGCCGCCCGCTATAAATATACCCAAAGCTCCGATTACGTATTTTGCGTTTGAATTCATTTTTCAACTTCCTTTAAATATTTTTCTATTTCAAAATCGGGGTCATTGTTATCAGGCATTACGTCATACCTGAAAAATTTTCTGAAAACGGCTTTTCTGCCGATCAAAGGCTCGGGAGGCCTTATCTTTCTTACAGGATCCATCAATATGGCATCTTTAAGCGGCATAAAACTCTCGTTTGCATTTCTTGATATGTCGTGCGTTATATAAATAAGCATATCTTCACATAACTTTGCAGCCATAAGAAAAGCGCCGTATTTGTTAAGATGAGTATCCTCCTGAACACTTGCCGGATTATTAGCCGAGTAAATATAATCTTCGGGCCATTTGCCGCTTAAAATGCCGCTTTTGATAGCCGTCAGATAATGAGAATCCTTTTCGCCGAGAGCCTCAAAAACGCTGCGCATCTCATTGAACGTATCAAGTATAAGAACGTCTTTTTCCTTTGATATTTGGCGTATAGCGCGTATATATGCAAAATTATTGCCGCCGTGAAGTCCGTCGCCGTCTTTTATCTTATCTCCGTTTTTTGTGAAAGCCAACCGCGGCGGAGGTGTTACAAGCACGGGTATTGCCTTTGCCGTTCTTGCCGCCTTTATATATTGCAGCAAAAACCACTTGTATGTACCCATAACGCCGTTTTCGGAATACGGAAAATAATAATCCCCATATTGTTTAAGCGTGTCATAAGCCGTTTCTATAGTCGACCTTTCGACATATCTGCTTTTTTTGGTCAGCTCTTCAAAATATTCGGCAGGCAGCAAATCCGTCGGCACCGGTTCACCCTTGACAACGGGGAACCTCCCTTTTTCGTCGGGATTGCCCAAAGGTGTAAGACGGTTATGCAAAGTTTCTTTACTTTTTGTGGCATCGTCATTATGGCAAAAATGTATAAAAAGATAATCTCCCTTTTTGAGATTGCGTTTCAGCTGCTCAAGACGCCCTTCGTTTATAAAAGAGCGAGAGCTTCTGCCGCCCCTTGCATAATTTTTTACATTCACCAAATTTTCTTTTAAAAACAATGGCAGATACTGCCCCCACCCCGCTACGAACTCTTCATCTCTGTAACCCTGTACAAGTGAATCACCTGCAAGGTGGATAGTTATTTTTTTATCCGGCATTACTTGTTCCTGCATTGACATCACCCTATTTTCGGACACGACTGTATCATATATCATTATAATTCTATTTTTTATTTTTATCAAGCGGTTTTGTACAATATTTTAAATTATTTTTCGGCTGTCGCATTATTTCTCTTTTTTTCTTTGAGCAGAAACAAGATTCAGCCTTACAATTGAATTTTGCTTGTTCTTTTTTACAATAACATCAAGTATAACGCCTATTGCAAACGATATTGCGCTTATGACCGCGCATATGAGCGAAAATATAAGCGTTGGGAACCTTGGCACTTCGTGTATTTTTATAAATTCTATAAACACCGGCACAAACAATACTGCGGCTACCGCTATAAAAATAAAAGATATGATACCGAAAAATATCATCGGTCTGTACTCTTTAAACATAACGGCAATTGTTTTAAGCACCTTCATACCGTCGCTGAAAGTGTTTAACTTTGATACACTTCCCTCCGGTCTGTCACGAAATTGTATAGGTATCTCTTTTATATTAAGGCGCATATCAAGCGCATTTATGGTCATTTCTGTTTCTATTTCAAAACCGGCAGATGTTATAGGCACGGTCTTGACAAATTCATAGCTGAAAGCCCTGTAACCCGTCATTATATCCTTTATATTACTTTTGAAAAGGTAATTTATGAGCCATCTTACCAATTTGTTGCCGAAACCGTGGAACATTCGTTTATTTTCGCTGAAATATGTGCTTGACAGCCTGTCGCCTATTACCATGTCATAACCTTCGTCAAGTATATAAGAACACATTTCTCTTGCACATTCTGCAGGATAGGTATCATCGCCGTCCGTCATTATATAGCAGTCGGCATCTATATCCCTGAACATACTTCTGACAACATTTCCCTTGCCTTGTCGGTATTCTTTTCTTACAACAACTCTTTCGCCCAAAGACGAGGCTATCTCATACGTTCTGTCGGTGGAATTGTTATCATAAATATAAATTGTTGCTTCGGGCAGAGCTTTCATAAAATCCCTTGCCACTTTTTCGACGGTTTTTTCCTCGTTATAGCAAGGCACAAGCACCGCTGTTTTTTTATTCATTTTAATTTTCCTCTTACAATATCTCACCGTTTTTTATAAAAAATACCTTTCCTTTATTGCAGATATTTTTTATATTTTCGTCAGTACCGGTGGAGGTGATTATAGTCTGAACATCCGAAATATTGTTTATAAGATAAGCCTGCCTTTTTTTATCGAGTTCGGAAAGCACATCGTCCAGCAAAAGAACGGGAACACGGTTTTTTTCCTGCCTGATTATATCTATTTCAGCCATTTTTACCGAAAGACAAGCTGTCCTTTGCTGCCCTTGAGAGCCGTAATCACGCGCATTTACATTGTTTACAAAAAAAGTTATATCGTCCTTCTGCACACCGACGGACGTGCTGCCGTAATATATATCTTTTTCTCTTGAACCGACAAGTTTTTTATAAAAATTTTCCTGTTCTGTATTCGGTTTGTATTCAAGCCTCAATGTTTCTTTATTTTCGGTGATGCCTGCGTGTATCTCAGCCGCCGTGTCCGAAATTTTGCTTATAAAACTTGCTCTGTCGGCTATAAGTCTTGAACCGTATTCCGAAAGCTGTATATCGAATATATCAAGCATATCGTCGGTCTTATTTATTTTTTTTAGCAGGTTATTGCGCTGTTTCAGCACCTTGTAATATTGTTTTAAATTATAATAATAAATTTTGTCGGTCTGGCATAACTCCATATCTATAAATTTGCGCCTTTCGCTCGGACCGGCTTTTATAAGCTGCAAATTTTCGGGGCTGAAAATAATTGCGTTAAAAGTGCCTATCATCTCGCCTATACGCTTTATGGCTATGCCGTTTAAGGCTATACCTTTTTTGCCGTTTGAACGGATATTAATATCTATACGATCCGTCCTGCCGTAATCGTCTTTTATAAAAAGTTTTATATGCGCGTATTCTTCGCCGAATGCCACAAGTTCCCTGTCGTTGTTGGTGCGGTGACTTCTGCCCATAGCGCAGTAATACACGGATTCAAGTATATTTGTTTTGCCCTGGGCGTTATCGCCGAACAAAACGCTTGTTTTTTTATGAGGGCATAAAACGGCATCTTTTATATTTCTGTAATTTTTAAGAATAATTTTTTCTATATACATTTTAATTTTCCATAACGGCAATATATTCTTCACCGTTAAAGGCAACTGTATCGCCGTCATAAATTTTTTTGCCGCGCATGGTGCATATATCACCGTTTACACTTACCATACCTTCAAGAATAAAGTGCTTTGCGTCGGAACCCTGCGACACCGCATTTGCCAGTTTCAAAAACTGCTGCAATTTTATAAAATCGGTATTTACTGTAACTTTTATCATATTTATGCTCCCATAATTTTAACGGGTACAACAAGATATTTGAAACCCTCGTTGCCGATGCTGCTTTTTATTATACATGGCGAAAGGCTGCTTATAAAGTACATACTTATTTCTTCCTCATCTATCGCTTTGCAGACGTCCGCAAGATATTTTGGATTAAAGCCTATCTTTATATCTTCGCCCTCGTGATCGACGGGTATATCTTTTTTGACCTCGTTATTTATATTGTGTGTGCTGACATTCAGCACGCCTTCTTTAATTTCAAGTATGGCTTCCACTTTTTTTGTTTCGTTGGTATAAATAAGCATACAAAGGTTGAGAATTTCAAGAAGAGCCTCCCTATTGACCTTTATATAAGTTTTATGGTCGTTTGTGAATATCCTTTCATAATCCATAAATTCACCCTCTAATATGCGCGAGGTGATTATACTGTTTTCAAGCTCAAATTTGACAAATTTATCGTTAAAATCAAAAGATATTGTTTCGTCGTCGCTTGCAAGGCGGCAGACCTCGTTAAGAGCTTTGCCCGGAATGACCGTCTTGCCCGAAAAGTCGTTATTTTCAAGATATTCCGTTCTGCAAGCTATTCTGTGACCGTCAAGAGCCACCATTTTAAGACGATTGCCCTTAAATTCAAGCAATTCGCCCATCAATATCTGTCTGTAATCCACAAGAGCCACGGAAAATATCGTCTGCCTTATCATGGATTTGAAAACTTCGCCTTTTATTTTTATATTCTTTTCGTTTTCTGGATACTCGGGACGCGGAAATTCACTGCCGTTAAACCCAAGCATCTTCATTTCGGTCTTTCCGCCTTTTATAACGGTAACAAAATTTTCGTTGCACTCTATATCGAGTATACCGTCGGGCATACCTCTGACCGTATCAAAAAACATTTTTGACGGTAAAGCCACTTCACCAAGGGTATAAACGTCTACGTTATCTATATTGACGGTTTCTATACTGAGTTCAAGGTCGTTTGCAAGCATATGAAAACCGCCTCTGTCCGCTATAAGCAAAATACAGCCGAGTATCGGCGATGTAGACTTTGAAGGAACGCTTTTCATAACTATATTTATATTATCTATAAGGATTTTTTTGTCGCATGAGATATGCATAATTGTTACCTCCTGAAAATTCAGGTCATAAAACTTATCAACTTATGACCCGTTGTTTTTAAAATTTTTTTTACACATATATATAAATATATAAATATATATAATATTTTTTATAGTAGTAATAGTAGGGGGTGTTATTTTATGGAAAACCCCGTTAAACCATCTTTTTCAACAGTTTTTTTATGTGAATATATAAATATTTAAGTGTGTATAAAAAGGGTGTTTTTCCACATTAAATTATTCGCATATATGCAATAAAATATAATTTAACACCTTTTAACACAAAATTTACACGGATATTCACATATCTGTTATTTTCTTTTCCAAATCCAGCACGGTATTTTTGAAATCCTCGTCGTTGTCTATGAGGATACAGGTCTTTTTGCAGGCATTTATTACCGTAGAATGGTCTTTGTTGCCGAATTTTTTGCCTATCTGTTCATAATTTTCATTAAGCAGCTTACGGCAAAGATACATAGCCGCCTGTCTTGCTTTTGCAAGCGGTCTTTCTTTGTTTTTGCTTTTCAAATCATCGGTAGTGAAGCCGAAATGCGCGGCTACCACTTCTTGTATATAATCTATGGTTATTTTTTGTCTGTTCTGTTTTATCATATCCGAGATAAGGCCTTCGGCTGTTTCAAGATTCATACTGCCCATGAGTTTTGAATAGGCATGCAGCTTGTTGAGAGTACCTTCCAATTCACGTATATTGCTTTTGATATTGTGTGCTATATATTGTATTATCTCGTTTGAAATATCAAAATTTATGGCTTTTGCCTTTGATTCAAGTATAGCGACGCGCATCTCAAAAGTGGGCTGCTGAAGGTCGACGGGTATGCCCCATTTAAAGCGTGAAACGAGCCTGTCTTCAAGTTGTTGTATCTCGTCGGGCGGGCTGTCGCTTGTAATTATTATCTGTTTGCCCTCGGACCAGAGTTTGTCAAAGGTATGGAAAAATTCCTCCTGAGTTTGCACTTTGCCCGCTATAAACTGTATATCGTCTATCATCAGTATATCAAGTTTTCTGTATTTAAGATGAAAATCATCGGTCGACCTCTGGGCTATGCTTTTTATAAGCTCGTTCATAAACTGTTCGCAGGTCACATAAAGTATTTTTGCATCGGGCGAATTTTCAAGCACCTCGTTGCCGATAGCGTTCATAAGATGCGTTTTGCCAAGCCCTACACCGCCGTAGAGAAAAAGCGGATTATATACATCGCCGGGCATTTCCGCAACGGCAACGGCAGCCGAATAGGCAAGCTGATTTGAGCTGCCGACAATAAAGTTGTCAAACCTGTATTTACTCATAAGTCCGTTTTGATTGACCGTGTTTTTTTCGAAATTGGGTTTAGGCGGTTTTTCTTCCTGCCTTTTTTCGCCTTTTATAGACATCACAACTTTCACTGTTTTCATATTTGAAACATATTTGATCGCGTTTTCGATAAGGTCTATGTATTTTTTCTCTATTGTATTCTTTGCAAATATATCATCCACATCAAAATAAAACGTGTCGTTTTCAAAAGAAACGGGCGTTAATTTTTTTATGTATGTATCATATGCAATGGGTGTGGCGTCTTCTTCTATAAGGGGCAAAGCCTCTTGCCATATATTGTTTATATTCATAAGGATACTCCTTTTTATGTGACGGAAAAATTATCAACATTTGTGAATAAGTGTTTATAACAACAAAAAACAGCTTGTTTAAAGCCAAAAACAGTTTATTATCCACTTAATTATTCACTTTATCAACAATTTTTGTTTATAAAGTGTATTAAAAATGATTTTATTAAAGACCGTAACTTATATTTATTATACCATATTCCGATAAAAAATCCTATAAAAAATTTTGTTTTGAATTGAAAAAATCGTTTGTGTATGTTATACTCTAATTGTATATTTTAACTAACAAGGTAAGAAAATTTTTTACGGAAAGGTCATTTGTAATGAGAGAAATAAATGTTGAAGTTATCACAAATAAAATAGAAGAAATGTGTATAAATGCAAACTGTATTTTAAACAACGATATATACGAGGCTCTTGAAAAGGGACAAAAAAACGAAAGCTCGCCCGTAGGGAAAGATATTTTGCAGCAATGTATAAAAAATGCGGAGCTTGCAAAAGAAAAAATGAAACCCATATGTCAGGATACGGGTATGGCTGTGGTTTTTATGGAAATAGGTCAGGACGTTCATATAACGGGCGGCGACCTTACAGAAGCCGTGAACGAAGGTGTCAGACGCGGCTATCAAAAAGGTTATTTGCGTAAAAGCGTTGTGTCCGACCCGCTTTTGAGGGTAAATACAAAAGATAATACGCCTGCTGTCATACACTATGATATTGTAAAAGGCGATAAAATAAAAATTGACCTTGCGCCAAAGGGTTTCGGCTCGGAAAATATGAGTAAAATATATATGCTTAAACCAAGCGACGGTATAGAGGGCGTGAAAAATTCGGTAATAGACTGTATAGAAAAAGCAGGACCGAATCCGTGTCCGCCAATGGTGGTTGGCGTAGGTATAGGCGGTAATTTTGAGTTATGCGCAAAGCTTGCCAAAAAAGCTCTTTTAAGACCTATAAATAAAAATTCCGATATAGAATATGTAGCGGAAATGGAAAAAGAATTGCTTGAAAGAGCAAATAAACTCGGTATAGGTCCTCAGGGGCTTGGCGGAAATACGACCGTGCTTGGGATAAATATTGAAACTTTTGCAACACATATAGCAGGTTTGCCTCTTGCTGTAAATATAAGCTGCCATGTGACAAGACATAACAGTTGTGAAATATAAAAATTATATTGAATGAAGTGTAAGCATTGATAATTTTAGTAAGGTTCGGGGTTCGGGGCAGAACCCCGACTTTAAAGTTTTAGGTCAAGCCTTTTACAAAAGGCTTGTGGGGGTTGGGGCAAAGCCCCAAAAAAATATTAAGTTTTTCCCGAAAATATCCCCATACAAAAAAGTATTATCGAAACAGCGGCAAAAAAAGTTATTTCTTCATATACATAATAATGCGTTATAAGTATGTAATTAACTGCACCGAGCGACGGAACAAAAGCCGATATATCCACAATGTCAAATATTACCGACGCCGCCGTAAGCACGGGCATGGCAAGCCTTATAAGTCTTTCGTCATTTGAAAACATACAAATAATACGACATATCCCCCATATACCTAAATTCAAAAGACAAAGCCTTAATATATCCGGTACCTGCCTTAATATAATAAAACTTATGATTTCGGCTGTAAGAAATAATATCATAACAGCGGCTATGTTAAAACCCGAAGTAAATACTATTCCCTTTTTCCTGTCCGAAATAACAAAAATTGCACCGCTAAGTCCTCCGCAAACGGTAATTATCGCAATAATGCAATCTAAAATATTGCTGTGGGCAATATTTTCATTTGGCGCAGAGGAAAATTCTTCAAATTTAACGGCGCTTTTTATATTATTGAGATAATTGTTATAGTTTTCAAAATATTTTTCCTTGTTTAAATCAATATTGTTTTCTTCGGCAAATTTATATGCAATTTTACCGCCTTCGTTTTTAAGTATGGCTGAAAATACCGTTTCCATGGTCAATTCTGATAAAACGGAAGTCTGACCTTCGCCGAGAATAATTTTTTCAACGCTCATTTCCTCTATATTTTCGGGGAATATAAAGGCGCATTCAAGTTTTTGTGTTTCGACATCCCCTTTCATCTTTTCTTCACTGTCATAAACAGTAAAAGTAAGCCTGTTGTCGGCTTTTTTTATATCTTCGATAATATCGTCCGCATTGCCTTTGTCATATATACCGACAAAAGCGCCTTTGTTATCAGCCGAAATACTTGTGTATATAAAAGCCGTAAGAGGTATCGCAATAAGCAAAAGTGCTATACTTGGGTGTTTGAGCGCACGCTTCATACATATAAAAAGCATATTCAAATATTTCATATGCGCGCCCTCCTTTTTATTGCGCCAAGCAAAAGAGCTATAATATAAATGGCAGCCGACATGGGTATAATGTTTATATTTTCGGAATTATAGGTATAAAGCGTTGAAAAACATTGCGAAATTGTGTATACGGGTATAAAACCACATACTTTGTCAAGCCCTGTGCCTCCAAGATATACCAAGGGTATAAAACAACCGCTAAGAAAACCGGATATAATTAAAAAAACTGTCATTAAAAGTACGGCATTGTTGCCGAAAACAGAGTAGAAACAGGTTATTATCTGGCTTGCAATAAATATTGCCGCAAGGATCATCGGTATATTTAGGTTTATAAAAGGTATTTTTTTATCCGCAAATATAAGCAAAGGAACTTCGACAGTAAATATTATAGCAAATATAAGAAATTGTTTTAATAAAAACATAATTATACCGTTATATTGCCATAATTTACAATAGCTTTTAAATCCCGGACCGTAATCATAAAAAAGAAAAGAAAGTACTGTACCTATAAGTACGGAAATTATTGTAAACAGCATTACACAATAATATTGTGTGAAACTTAAAACTCCGTAAGGTGACCAGCTTTCTTTTTTAAAAAGACTGCTGCGCCCCATAACAAAGTTTACATACTCCATATTTATTCCCAAAAGTTCACGGTTTGATAGATTTTTACCTTCTGCGACAGAATATATGCCGGCTTGGACGGAAATAAGCATATCGCTGCCGACTTTTACAAGGCGTCGAAATATCTCGTTATCATGACCGACAGGAACAATGACCGTCGCCGGATCGTCTTTTCCGCGCATTATGTTTTGCACATAATTTTCGGGAAAAATAATGCCACCGTAGAGATTTTTATTTTTGATGCCGTCGTAAATTTCTTCGACCGAATCGACCGGCTCTATTAAACAAATGCTTTTTACGCTTTCCATCTCGTTGACCATATTGACAAGTATAGGGATATAATTATCTTCTTTATCCGAAGAAAAATATCCTATTTTAACTCTTGTATCGGGTTTTTCGTCCTTTTTTTCACCGATAAAAAGTATGGCATATAAAAAAACGAGGATAACAGCTGCGCTTATTATCAACCGTGGGATAAATCTGACGGTTCTTTTTAGTTCCAAAAAAAATAATTCAAATGTCAATTTCATAATATTTTACCTAATAATTAAAGGTCGAAAAAGTCCCTAATTTGGGGACTTTTTCAAGATAAGTATTTTTTTATTCTTCTTCGGCTGTGGTGGTTTCGGTCGTTTCGGTGGTTTCATTGCCTGTTGTGGTTTCTTCTTCATCTATAACTATTTCAAAATTCAATGCTTTGTTTAAATTATCAACAGCCGAGTTCATATTATCGCTTATTGTTTTTTCAATAAGATCAAGCTGGGCATCGTCGGCTTTGAAAAGCTCTGTAATATTTCCGTCGGGCTTTTCTATCCTTTTATTGCAAGGCTTTATTTCATAACTGCCCGCCATTGTCAATTTAAGTTTGCCGTTGTAATCAAGCCTTATTTCCTGCGCGTCTATTGTTGTGGCGCCGCCTGATTTTTTCAAATTGCCCGAACCGCTCAAATCTATATACATACCCTTTGGCGTTGTAAGATTTGCGCTGCCGTTGATAATATCCGTTGATTTGTCAAAATTTATCTTTGTTGTAACAACAAGGTCATCGCTGCCGTTGCCTATAACAAAAGCGGTTGTATGGGTAAGCATACTGTCTATATTGTCGGTGGTTTCGGCATATGAGAAATTCAACTTTTTATTTTCATCGCTTAATTCAAGCGTAAGGTCAAGGTCCTCATACGGTTTTTTGCCGCCGTACATACCGCCCCTTAAATTAACATTGACTTTATCTTCATCTATATTATAGACTGTGTTGAAATTCAAGTCGCATATAACACCTTTATATAGGTAGACAGTTGCATTTGTATTTGTGAATGTCGATTTGTTTATCCTGTCAAGTGCTTCGTCCATTTGCCTGTAATAATTTTCCACAAGCCTGTCGGAATCTTCAAAAAGCAGATGCAAAGCGGAAATACTGTCATATTCCAACTGAGCGTACTGTGTGAGATAATTTTTTATTTTTTTGTTTCTGCGTACATTGCTCAACATATTAATAAGGAAGTTTTTAAAATCTTCGTCATTTATTTTTATCTCATAACCTCTGCAATTTTTTTCCGTACCGTCAATTGCGACGGCTTTTTTCTCTTTTATTTTTTTATACTCGGCTTTTTGTGAAAGTGAATTTATTTCTTTTGTAAAAAGCTGAGAGAACTCTTCCGAAAGACTTAAAACTATTTCACCTTCCGATTTTTCGTCGGTAAAAAGCTGTAATGAAAAATCATTATCCTCCGAAAATTCCGTATTTGCACCAAGCGCTGAATCGGCAAGCTGAGATACTATGTTTTCACAGTCCATTTCAAGCCAGTCATTATAAATATTAGGCGCGGTGAACATTATTTTTTTGTTGTCGGTATACATTTTAAGCCCTGCAACGGCAGCGTCGTTATAAGAGGCTGTCAATTGCGCATCGGCTGTTTTTGACGATTTATTTTTATTAAGCTCACCCGAAATGCTAAGACCGCTTGCGCCCGCTGTATTATCTGTCAAATTAAGCGTAAAGTTCTGGCTGACATTTTCTTTTTTGATTAGTTTTGCCGCATCTTTGCCCATAATATCCAAAAGTATGGGATCACGCTTTTCATATAAATTTACAGTTTTTGCATAGGCGCGGCGGACTTTGCCTTTGCTGCCCGAAAACAGCCTGACAACACCGCTTAACAAAAGCAATAATATCAAAAAGAAAATCACAAGCACAATTATCAGGCGGTAATAACGTCTTATCCAGCTTTTCTTTTTTTTCTTTTTCTTATGTGTTGACGGTCGTGTTCTGTCGGGTGTACTTTTTCGCCTGTCACTTTGCGGTGTGCTTTTTCTTATATCATCCGACCGTCTTGTATCGCTTGTTTTTTTTCTTGGCTGCCTTTCGTCCGTCTGCTTTTGAGGTGTTTTTTTTCTTCTTTCGGAATTTCTCAAAAGTTCTTCTCTGGACGAAACACCCGTGCTTCTTCTGTTTTTATCTTGTTCTTTCATTTTATTCTCCCATTCTTGTCAGAAGTGCGGATTTCATTGATAATTTCATCATATGTCATATTTTTTTTAATTTCGTTTAAAATGCCTTTTTTCATAAGCATGATTCGGCTGCATTGTCTTATTTCGTCATAGTCGTGTGTAGTTACAACTATTGTACCGCCCGAATTTTTATAATCGTCAAGCAGCTGCCATATTTCGGCTTTTGCAACAAGGTCAAGGGCTGTTGTCGGTTCGTCCATAACAAGTATGGGCGCTTCGTTTGCCATAGCTATGCAAAGACTGACGCGGCGTTTCATACCGCCCGAAAGCTTATTGACGGATTTGTTAAGAAAACCGCTGACCCCTGTTTTTTCAATAATAGGGTTGTTTTTAAACTTTATGCCCATTGATGAAAACCACAGTTTAAGGTTATCTTTGACCGACAGCTCTTCTATAAGAGGATTGTTTTGCGGCAGATAGCCCATTAAATATTTAAAATCAGACTTTGCAACAGGTTTACCGCCGTTTAAAATCTTTCCTTTGTCGGCTGATATTATACCGCACAATATCTGTATCAATGTTGTTTTACCGCAGCCGTTGCCGCCGATAATACCTAAACAGTCGCCTTTATATATTTCAACACTCGACCCGTTCAATATGTTTGCTTTACCGTAGCTTTTATAAATATTGTCAAGTTTGAGCATGTATTCTCCTTTAAAATTTTAAATGTGATAACAAAATCTTTCTAATGTATATTATACCAAAACAGCAGGAAATTTCAATACTTATTATAAAATTTAATAATAAAATTAATGTAGGTAAAATGTTACAAAACTATTACAATATTCACAAAATATCATTTTATTGTAAAATAAATTTTGTGAAATAATAAATGTAATAAATGTTTCACGTGAAACAAAAATGTGGTATAATATTTATAATAAAATGAAAAGGAGAATAATATGGGACGAGTTATTGCGGTGGCAAACCAAAAGGGCGGTGTTGGCAAAACCACAACGGTTATAAATTTATCCGCTTATTTGGCACAAAAAAATAAAAATGTTCTGGTTATAGATTCCGACCCGCAGGGTAACACTACCACGGGGCTTGGCTTGAAAAAAAATGACGGAAGCAAAACATTTTATGATTTGTTAAGTGAAAATGCCGATTTTTTTGAGGTCAAAAAACGTGTGGAGTATTTTAATTCAATGGATATTCTGCCGACGGATATAAACCTTGCAGGCGCCGAAATAGAGCTTGTTGAACAGGATAAACCAAATTTTATTTTAAAAGGCATTATAGATAAAGGCTTTTTAAGGGACAGATATGACTATATAGTTATAGATTGTCCGCCTTCGCTTAATATACTTACATTAAATGCGCTTGTTGCTGCCGATTCTGTTCTGATACCTTTGCAATGTGAATTTCTTGCCTTAGAGGGCTTGACACAATTTATACATACCTATAATATTGTAAAATCAAGGCTTAATAAATCTATACAAATAGAAGGTATAGTTTTTACAATGTATGACGGCAGAACAAATCTTTCGCTGCAAGTGGTTGAGGAAGTTAAAAATTATTTTGATGACAGCATTTATAAATGTATAATTCCTCGTAATATAAGATTGAGTGAGGCGCCAAGCCATGGTATGCCGATAAATCTTTATGACCCCAAGTCAAAAGGCGCAGAGGCTTACGAGATACTTGCAAATGCAGTTATTGAACACAGCTTAAATAAGAAAGGAAATTAAATTGTATGGCTGAAAGGAAAAAAAGGGGTATGGGTAACGGGCTTATATCTTTAGGCATAGAAGAACCGCTTATAATGACGTCCGAAAATAATGACAGTGTTTTGTTGATAGATATAAACAAAATAACACCAAATAAAGAACAGCCCCGTAAAAATTTTGATGAAGAAAGCCTTGAAGAACTTGCTGAAAGTATAAAAAATATAGGCGTTATTCAGCCTATAACCGTAAAGCGTTCGGGCGATTTTTATACGATAATTGCAGGCGAAAGGCGCTGGAGAGCCGCTCGTAAAGCCGGTGTTAACGAAATACCGGTTATGATAAGAGATGATATATCTGACCTTGAGGCTTTGGAGATAGCTCTTATAGAAAATATACAAAGGGAAGACCTTAAACCGCTTGAAGAGGCTTTGACATATAAAAAGTTTGCCGATGAATTTGATCTTAATCAAGAAGAAATAGCTCAAAAGGTGGGCAAAAGCAGGGCTGCGGTGGCAAATTCGATACGTTTGCTGAATTTGGATAAACGTGTTCAGACTTTTCTGGAAGAAGGCAGACTTTCAAGCGGTCATTGCCGTACACTTTTAGGCATTGCTGACGGCAATAAACAATTTGAAACTGCCGAGATAGTTATTGAAGAAGGCCTTAGCGTCAGACAGACAGAAGAGCTTGTTAAAAATATAAATGAAAATTCTGTTGAAGAAATACCTAAAAAAAATAATAGCAATAGAGAAGTTTCGAGAGAAGTGTTATCTATACAAGATGATTTGAGAACACTTTTGGGAACAAAGGTAAAAATATTAAAAAATAAAATTTCAATAGATTTTCATAATAATGAAGAATTGGATCGCATAGTCGGTCTGCTTAAAAAAATACAATAACAATGTTTCACGTGAAACAATGAAAGGCGATATTATGATATTAGATTTTATAGAAACACATATCGTTATTGTAGTTACATCTATGCTTGCATTAATGGTTATTTTTATGTTGCTTTTTATTTTGGCAATGTTAGAGGTTAGGCGCCTTAAAAATAAATTTGACCGTTTTATGCGGCCAAACAGCAAAAACCATAATCTTGAACTTCAATTAATGGAATATCTTGAAGAAGTGCGTGATATTAAAAAGAAAAATGACGGTATGTTTGAAGATTTAGAGGACATTAAAAAAGTCCTGCGAACCAGTATACAAAAAGTCGGTATTGTAAAATATAATACTTTTGATGATATAGGCGGTGAATTGTCATATGCAATAGCCTTGCTTGATCAGAATGATTCGGGTATAGTGCTGAACAGCCTGTATTACAGGGACGGCAGTTATACATATGCAAAACAAATAATTGCAGGCGATTGTTTAAGCCCGCTCAGCGAAGAAGAAAAAGAAGCTATAACAGCGGCTAAAGAAAATATAAGCAATATCATTTTTAAAGAAAGAATGATAATCAAAAAGCGTAAAAGAGAGCTTTTAAGAAAGAAAAATAACAAAAACGCAAAGGAAAATGCATAATGAGTACGCAGCGTAAGCTGAGTACAAATTTAAAATAAATGGAGGTAAATAAAAATGTTGGATATTAAATTTGTAAGAGAAAACCCCGATATTGTCAAGGAAAATATCAAGAAAAAGTTTCAGGACGAAAAACTTGAGCTTGTTGACAAAGTTATAGAACTTGACGCAAAAAGCCGCGCAGCCCAGCAGGAGGCAGATACCCTCAGAGCGGAAAGAAAAAAATTATCTAAAGAGATAGGCGGCTATATGGCTAAGGGCGAAAAAGATAAAGCAGACGAAATAAAAGCAAAAGTTGATGAACAGGCTGAAAGGCTTGCTGAGCTTGAAAAAAGCGAAAAAGAATTGCAGGAAGAAGTCAGAAAAATAATGATGGTCATTCCCAATATTATAGATGCTTCTGTTCCTATCGGTAAAGACGATAAAGAAAATGTAGAAGTGACAAAATACGGCGAGCCTGTTGTTCCCGATTTTGAGATACCCTATCATATAGATATTATGAAAAAATTCAACGGCGTCGACCTTGAAAGCGCAAGAAAGGTTGCCGGCAACGGTTTTTATTATTTAATGGGCGACATAGCGCGTTTACATTCGGCTGTACTTGCCTATGCGCGTGATTTTATGATAAACAGAGGTTTTACCTATTATATTCCTCCGTTTATGATAAGAAGTGAGGTCGTAACGGGCGTTATGTCGTTTGCCGAAATGGATTCTATGATGTATAAAATAGAGGGTGAGGACCTCTTCCTTATAGGTACGAGCGAACACTCTATGATAGGCAAATTTATTGATACTATCCTTAAAGAAGAAGATCTTCCTTATACATTGACAAGCTATTCGCCTTGTTTCCGTAAAGAAAAAGGCGCTCACGGCGAGGAAGAGAGGGGCGTTTACCGTATACATCAGTTTGAAAAACAAGAAATGATAGTTGTATGTAAACCCGAAGAAAGTATGGAGTGGTTCAATAAATTATGGAAAAACACGGTAGACCTGTTCAGAAGCCTTGATATTCCCGTTCGTACAATAGAATGTTGTTCGGGTGACCTTGCAGACCTTAAAGTAAAATCATTTGATGTTGAGGCTTGGTCGCCGCGTCAGAAAAAATATTTTGAAGTCGGCAGCTGCTCAAACCTTGGCGACGCACAGGCAAGACGTCTTAAAATAAGGGTAAACGGTGAAAACGGCAAAAAATATTTTGCTCATACTCTGAATAATACGGTAGTTGCACCGCCGCGTATGCTTATAGCTTTCCTTGAAAATAACCTTAATGCCGACGGTACTGTAAATATCCCCGAAGTTTTAAGACCTTATATGGGCGGTATGGATAAATTGCGTTGATACTTGTTTTAAAAATATGAAAAATATAAAAATATTCTCTAAAGTTCTTGAAATAAAAAAATTAAAAAATATCGATCATATTATAAACGATCCCAATGTTGCGGATTATATTATAAGACTGATGCCTAATTTTTCGGCAGACCCAAATTGTATAACCGGTTTGTCCGCCGTAATGGGCAAAAAAGTCGTTCCGGAACTTTTGGGCAATGACATAGGCTGCGGTATCTTGGTCGTGGAATTGGGGAAAGTCAATATAGATACGGATAAACTTGATAAGGTGATAAGAGAAAAAATTCCGTTCGGCAGAAATATTCATAAAAAAAGTCTTGTGAAATTTTTTCCGGATGATGAAGAAAACCCACATCCGCATCGTTTCGACAGATGTATAGGAACACTTGGCGGTGGTTATCACTTTATAGAAATAGATCGTGACGAAAACGACAACAAATATCTTATTATACACAGTGGCAGCCGCGGATATGGTCTGAAATTGCGTTTATCGGTAAATTGGGCAAATTTTGCGACGGAAAGTGAAAAAAGAAAATTCTTTTATGACGACCTTGATATTTGTCTTAAATTTGCATCAGAAAACAGAAAGCAAATGGCAAATATAATAATGGATAATATGCATTTTGAAGAAAAGGGAAGATTTGATATTTTTCATAACTACGCCGAAAACAGGATTTTTCGCAAAGGCGCTATATCGGCAAGGGATAACGAAAGAGTTATTATACCTATAAATGAAATTGAGGGTTGTATACTCGGTTTTGGAAAAGGAAACAGGGATTGGAATTATTCTGCGCCAAGCAATGCAAACGGAATAATTGACGATATAGAACCGACGGTCGAAATAGAAAAAATAATAAGACCTATATATAATTTTAATCAGTTGACCAAGACCTCTGCTTTTTAGGCGGAGGTCTTATTATTTGACCGATATAAACAGTTAGGTTAATAAAAATTACAGATCAAAAATATAGAATGGTATTGTAAAAATAAAACTGTTTTGATATAATAAAAATACAAACGAAATATATCGAAATTTACGGAGAAAACAGGATCATGGCTATTTCAAAAATAAAGGTAATATTTACGGCAAACATACAAGAAATTTGGAATATCGTTACCTCTTTGGAAAACTATCAATGGAGAAGTGACCTTAGCAAAATAGAAGTACTAAACGAAAAACAGTTTGTTGAATATACAAAAGAAGGATTTCCCACAACATTTACGATCACTGCAACAGAGATATATAAGCGTTGGGAATTTGATATGGAAAACAGTAATATGCGTGGACATTGGATCGGTACTTTTAGCGAAGTAAACGGACTTACTGAAATTGTTTTTACAGAAGATGTGACTGCGAAGAAATGGTTTATGAAACCTTTCATAAAAGCATTTCTGAAAAAACAGCAGAGCCAATATGTAGCTGATCTAAAAAAAGCGTTATATCAGTAAAATTGGGATTTACTAATATATTGTTGGAGATGAAAATTATGAAATTAAATTGTCCTGTATGGATCGAAGCGTAAGGCGTACTTGGAAAGAAATTGTACAAAAGAGGAAAAAGAAAAATTTGGGACGATGAATTTTAACCAAATGTCTGATGAAGAAATAAGCAAGTTATATTGTCAATATGTAGAAGAAAAGGGTATTGAAAAAGAAGCCTTTAGATGGGACAAATGAATACTATAGACAATGGATGTAAAATTCCTGTTTACAAGATATTATATATAATTAATTCAATTAATTATGTGCGTAAATTCTCAAAGTAAATGCAACTGCAGTAAAAAGTTGCATTAAGTATAGGAAAACGGTAGCATTTAATATGAGAAACAGAGTAAAAACAT